>JBKJNV010000122.1:0-2817 GCA_046593435.1 Roseomonas sp. | reverse complement strand
AGCCGCGTCATCGAGCGCCAACCCGGCGAGTGCGCCAGCCGGCCCATCAGCACGTTGTGCAGCACGTCCAGCCGGCCGACCAGGTTGAACTGCTGGAACACCATGGCACAGCGCCGGCGCCAGTCGCGCAACGCGGGGCCGCGCAGGGCGGTGACATCCGTGCCGTCCCAGGTGATGCGGCCATGCGAGGGATCCGTTAGCCGATTGACCATGCGCAGCAGCGTCGATTTGCCCGCGCCGGAACGGCCGATCACGCCGACGAACTGCCCGCGCGGAATGCGCAGCGACGCGGCGTCCACCGCGCGCGTGTTGCCGAACTGCTTGGTCACACCGTCCAGCACCAGCATGCCTGCGAACCTCTGACCGTTTTCACGGCCCTTATGGCGGTGGTCAGTGACACCTTGTGGTCGGTTCGATGACAGCTGCGTGACGCTTGCCGCATGCCTTGCGGGCGGTATTGACGGGCGCGAATAATTCCACATTTATCGAATCATGGAATTGACCGACGCCGCCCGCGCCCTCGCAACCCTGGGCCAACCAACCCGGCTCGAACTGCTGCGCCTGCTGCTCGCCACCGGGCCGACCGGCCTGGTGGCCGGCGAAATCGCTGCCCGGCTCGCTGTCCCGCCCTCCACCTTGTCCGTCCATCTGCGCGCGTTGGAACAGACCGGGCTGATCGCCGCCACGCGCCAGGGCCGCAGCCTGGTCTACGCCGTGCAATTCGCGCGGCTGCGGGCGCTGCTCGCTTTCCTGGCCGAAGCCTGCTGCGGCGGCGAACCCGAACGCTGCCGCAGCAGGCTTCCGCGAGGAAGGCGAGCAGCGCCCGCAGCCGCAAGAACTGCACGGCGTAGATCAGGCTGCGGCCCTGGCGCTTGGCGGCGATCAGCCCGGCCTGGTCCAGGGCGCGCAAATGGAAGGACAGGGTGGAGGAGGGCACGCCGAGGCGGGCGGCGACCTCACCCGCGGCCACGCCACTCGGCCCGGCGTCGAGCAGGATGCGCAGCAGGTCGAGCCGGGTGGACTGCCCGAGGGCAGCGAAGGCGAAGGCGGCGTCCTCGGTTTCCATCATTCCAGCATAATCGAATTATAGCCGTGCAGGGTGATGTTTGGATGACGAATTCAGGTCAGCCGAGGCTTCTCAGGCTGCCCTTTGGTGATGCGCGCGGTGCGCCTGCCGGCACCCACCCGATGCTGGGGCGGATTTCGCGGAGCGGTCACGGCATCTGCGGTGGCTCACGAGCCATCGGCCAGGACATCGACCGGCACCGCGATCCTGACCCGCAGCCCGGCCTCATCGTAATCGACGTCCAGCTTTCCCTTCAGGTCATAGTGCAGCTGCCGCTCCATCAGTTCGGACCCGAAGCCGCGTCGTTCCGGCGACGCGGTCACCTTCGGTCCACCCGATTCCTGCCAGCGCAGGACAAGGTGTTCCGCTCCGTCGACGTCCTCCCTCCGCCAGTTCACGGAAACGCGGCCATTTTCCACGGAAAGTGCGCCGTGCTTTGCCGCGTTCGTCGCCATCTCGTGCAGGATCATCCCCAGGCACAGCGCCGCGGCGGGCTTGAGACATACCGGCGCGCCTTCCGTGACGAGGCGCCCCTCGCCCGTCGCATAGGGCCGGAGCTCCTTCTCGATCAGGTCGAGCAAGGGGACATCGCGCCAGCCGCTGCGCGAGACCAGCTCGTGCGCGACGGCCAGGGCCTTGATCCGCCCGGTGAAGATCTTGCCGAAATCCTCCAGGCTGTCGGCACGCCGCAGGGTGTGTGACGCGATGGCGGACACGAGCTGGAGCATGTTGCGAACACGGTGGTTCAGTTCGTCCACCAGGGTCCCGAGCAGCTCGCCCTCCACCATTTTCGTCATGTCGAAGAAGGTGATGACAACGCCGTCCACGGAATCATCGATGTTCCGGTAGGGCAGGATCCGCATGAGGTAGTGGGCGATGCCCTTATGCGCGGTGACGCGCCGCTCCACGGGGGTGCGGGCGTCCAGCACCTGCTGGGCATCCTTTTTCAAATCCACATTGTCGAGATGGCTCGAGAAGCTGGTGAGCGAGCGTCCGCGATCTGCCGCGACCAGGTCGAAGATGCCCATCGCCGCCGGCGTGAAGCTGCGGATCACCAAATGGCGGTCAAGGAAGACGGTCGCGATCTCGGTGCTCTCGAACAGGTTGCGCACATCGGCGTTCGCGTGGTCGAGCTCTTCGATCTTGCTGGTCAATGCGAGGTTGCTGGACGCCAGCTCCTCGTTCACCGACTGCAATTCCTCCTTCGAGGTTTCCAGCTCCTCATTGATGGATTGCAGCTCCTCGTTGACCGAGACCATCTCCTCATTGGCGGATGTCAGCTCTTCGGTGGCTGTCGCGTATTCCTCGGTGATGGATTGCAGCCGCTCACGCGTCTCGCGCAGCTCGTTTTCGATCTGCTCGATGATTTGCGCATGCGCCGCGTCCGCACCGGCCGGTGCGACCATATCCGGCCTCGGGGTTGCAGGCTCCTCCTTGGCAAAGGCCACCAGGAACAGCCGCTCAAAGCCTAGTCGCGGCGGCAAGGGCGTCACGCTCAACGTGACGGCCCCCCCCGTTCCATCGAACTCCATCTCGACACCCGAACGCTGCGCCCGACGCCGCGTTTCCGTTGCCTCCCGCAGGGCAGCGCGGAGCTCCAGGCGCAACCCGCGCCGTGCCACCACAAACAGCAGGCGGCTTGGTACCCCCTGGGAGGGTTCCAGAAAGGCGCCGAGATTGAGGGACTGGTAGACGATGTCACCGTCGGCATTCACCAGAAGGTGCGGCGGCGCGAGGTGTTCCGCCGCCAT
>JBKJNV010000318.1:0-3347 GCA_046593435.1 Roseomonas sp. | reverse complement strand
GTGGGATCATGTCAGCCGCCATTGCCGCTCCGCACCATGCTGCGCAGCGTGCGCAGCGGCGAGACGGGCAGTCCCGGAAGCGCCCGCGCGCGCCAGGGGTGCTCGGCCAGGAACAGCACCGGGATCAGCACGGCGTGCAGCGTCAGGCTGCCCGCCAGGCCCGGCCAGCCACCCGCGAGTGCCGAGAGATGGACCAGCCCCAACGCGGCCAGAAACAGCGTCCAGACCGCAGTGAGGCGCCGCGCATAGCGCTGGCCTTCGGGCGGCACCGCGCCCAGATCGGCCCGCATGTAGCGCGCGATCAGCGCCTCCCGACCGGGTCGCAGGGTCAGGCCGAAATGCGCGGCCAGCAGCACGTCGCCCACCAGCGGCAGGGCGGACAGCATCCAATCCGCGGCACCGGGGCGCATCACCAGCAGCGCGAGCGCGCCGGCCAGGGCGGCCGCCGGCACCAGCACCACCAGCCGGCGGGAGGGCAGCAGCGCCACCGTCACCAACGCAACCGCGGCCGCGGCGGCGCCGGCGTTGTGATGGGTCAGCCGCAGCGCGACGGCGCCCGCCGCGATCGGCGCCGAGACCAGCCACCGTGCGGCGAAGGGCAGGCGCATTCAGCGTGCCCGGTGCTTCTCGACATGCGCGGCGAGGGCGCGGAGATTGGAGAAGATGCGGTGGTTGTGCTCATCATCGGAGCGCAGCTGGAAGCCGTACTTCTTCGAAATCGCCAGCGCGATTTCCAGCGCATCGATCGAATCGAGACCCAGCCCCTCGCCGAACAGCGGTGCTTCCGGGTCTATGGCCGCAGCGGCGACCTCCAGGCGGAGCGATGCGACGATCAGCTCAGCCATTTCATGTTCCAGCGCCACACTGTCATGAACGGTCATGTATTCCTCCGGACGTCAGACAACCCCAGATCACTGATCACGTTCTTCCCATTCTCCAGGCCCGGCTGGCGCAACGCCGGGAGACCGCACATAAGGTTCGCAGGCGAGACAGGATCGGTACCGGACCAACGCATGACCGTGTCGGCGAGTTGCGAAGAATATCAACGACCAAGCGCCCGAACAAGGCTTGAGGATCGTCGCGCCGACTGGTTCGCTTGCCTGCCGCCGCTGATCACCTTCACCGTCGATGTCGAATCGGAGGGGTCGCGCGGCGATGCCGCCTGCCTGCGTATGACCGCGGCGCTGATGGCGCTGGTCGAGGAAGGCGGCGGCCGGGGCACCTTCTTCATCCTGGGCGAGGTCGCGGAGCGCAACCCTGGCCTGGTGCGGGAGATCGCCGAGCGCGGGCATGAGGTGGCAAGCCACGGCCTGCACCACCACGCCCTGGCGCGCAGCGGCCAGAACAGGCTCACCGATGAGCTCCGCCGCGCCCGCGCCATGCTCGAGGATACCGCCGGCGCCCCGGTGCTGGGCTTCCGCGCCCCCCTGTTTTCGCTCGATGCCGGAGCCGCCTGGGCCGCGGCGAGCATCGCGCAGGCGGGCTTCACCTATTCCTCCTCGGTGCTGCCGGCGTGGAACCCGATGCATGGCTGGCCGGCAGCCCCGCGCCAGCCCTTCCTGTTCCCCTCGGGATTGCTGGAAATTCCGGTGCCGCTCGGGCGCGTGGGCCCTCTGGCGATGCCCTTCCTGGGGGGCATGTACCTGCGCTACCTGCCGCCCTGGCGGCTTCGCCAGATGGCGCGCCAGCACCAGGCCGCTGAGGCCTTGTGGTGCTACTGCCACCCCTATGACATCGACGCGGGACCGCATCCGGATGCGGCCGAGGCCGGGCGTGGGCCGGTCGCGCGCTTCTTTCTGCGCCGGAACCGGGGCGTGATGGCCCCGCGCCTTGCGGCGCTGATGGCCGGCCGCACGTCCCGCCCCTTCGCCGACCGGGTTGGAGCGATGCGCGACGGCGCGCCCGTCTTTACGCCGTGAGTCTTCACGCCGTGAGGACGCGTCAATCGAAGACGTCGGTATCGACGCCCACGCGCTCTTCCGAGCGCCACAGCGAATAGGCGAAGCCCACCGTGGCGGAGGCATTGACGTCGCGCCGGAACAGGGGGCTGTCGCGGTTGGCCGCCCCACCATAGTAATCCACCCGGGCCGAGACGGCGGCCGAAAGCCGCTCGCTGAGAGGGAAGCGGTAGGACAGGCTGGCGCGCGCCCCTAGGTAGCCCGCCTGCGCCCCGAAGGCCGGGCGACCGGCGCGGGCGAACTCAGGCCGCACCTCGTAGAAATACTCCATGAAGCGATCGGTCGCGAAGGTCACGCCAAGCGTGGCCCGCAGGCGCGAGAGGGGCAGCACGATGTTGCGCGCCTCCAGCGAGACATCGGGGGCGAAGGTGAAGCCACGGAAGCTGATCGAGGTGAAATCGGTCGAGAAGACGGCGCGCAGCGGCGTGTCCAGGACCAGCCGCACCGGGTATTGGGCCACCCCGCCGCGCCAGAGCGTGAGGCGCAGCGTGGGCCCGATCTCGCCGAGCAGGTCGAGGTCGGGCATGCCGCGGCGCGCCTCGTTGTTGCCTGATGAGACCGGCAGCGAGCCCGAGGCGCTGAGCGAGAATTCGATGTCGTCGCTGAGTGCGGCGCGCAGCCTCGCCCCTCGGTCGTCGCTGCGCAGGATCTCGCCGCGATAGATCAGGTAGGGGGCCGCGATGCCGCGCACCCGGCCCTCGCCGGCGGCCGGGTAGTCGGGCAGATAGCCGCCACCGCCGGCGATGCCGATCTCGAAGACCGGCAGGCGCAGCTCCTGCGCGCGGGCGTTCGCGGCAAGCGCGCACAGCATCAGGGCGGCGAGGATTGGCTTCAGCATCAGGCGCGCTCCGCAATCAGCAGCACATTGGGCAAGGGCGTGCCGGACCAGCAGGGTTGGATGGTGACGGAAAACCCGGCCGCCGCAAGGGGGGCGGAAAGCGCTGCCAGCGGTAGCGGTGCGATGGCGGCGCGCGCCCCCTCCCGCCGGAGCGCCCGCCCGGCGCGCTCCAACCCGAAACCCATCCAGCTCCGCCAGCTCGCATCGGGGTCGAAGGCGCGAATGAACACGCGGCGGCGCGCGCATCCGGCCACCCGGGCGAGAAGGTCCAGCTGCAACGCTGGCGGCATTTGGTAGAGTACGTCGACCAGCAGCACGGTGTCGCACCCGGGCAACGTGGCGGTTGCGATGTCGGCCGCCTCGAAGCGCGCCGGCAGCCCTGCCGCCGCACGCGCCGCATCGTCGATCTTGGGGCCGGCGCAATCCAGGCCGGTTACCGCCGTCGCGCGCTCGGCCAGCAGCAGCGCGAGTGCCAACTGCCCATGCCCGCAGCCAAGGTCCAGCACATGGCCCAGGCCGGGTGCCGCGCGGGCGAAGATGGCGGCACTCGC
>JBKJNV010000006.1:0-3027 GCA_046593435.1 Roseomonas sp. | reverse complement strand
TTCCGCCGGCCGGCCGGTGCCGCATGCGCGGATGGATATCTGGCAGACCGGCGCGGACGGCCTGTACGACCTCCAGGCGCATGACCCGAGCGTGATGGACATGCGCGGCCAACTGCACTGCGATGCGGAGGGGCGCTACCATGTCCGCTCGGTCCGGCCGATCGGCTACCCGATCCCGATGGACGGCCCGGTCGGTGCCCTGGTCACCGCGCAGGCCCGGCACGGCGTGCGCCCCGCCCATATCCATGTGCTGGTCGCCGCGCCGGGCTACCGGGAGCTGGTAACCGCGCTGTATTTCGCCGATGATCCGCATGTGGATTCCGACACGGTGTTCGGCGTCTCCGCCTCGCTGGTGGTGCAGGACAAGCTTGGCCTGCCGGACGCGCCGATCCCGGGCGTGCCCTCCATCCGCTACGACTTCACCCTGTCGCAGGAGACCGGCGATGGCGGTGGGCGCGTCGGGTCCGACCCGTCGAGGCTGATGCCGGCGGGCTGACGCGACACGCATCCAGGGGGGAGAGAAAATACCAATGATCAGGCGCCACATGATGGCCGCGCTCGCGGCCACGCTGCCGCTCGGCGCACTGCCCGCCGCCGCGCAGGAAGTGTTTCCCGCCCGGCCCGTCCAGATCGTGCTGCCCTATCCGCCGGGCAATTCGATCGACATCCTGGTGCGCGCCCTGGCGGCGCAACTTACCCCGCTGCTCGGCCAGCCGGCGGTGGTGCAGAACCGCGATGGCGCGGCGGCGCTGGTCGGTTCGGTCGCCGTCTCGCGCGCCGCGCCCGACGGCTACACGCTGCTCTACGCGCCCGCGCTGGTCGCCTCCGTCCTGCCGGTCACGCAACCCACCGCCGGGCTCGCCACCACAAGCTTCCGGCCGATCTGCCAGGTGTTCAACAACTCCATGGCGCTGGTGGTGCGCCCCGACAGCCCGATCCGCGACCTGCGCGGGCTGCAGGCGGCCGCCCGCGCGAACCCTGGGCGGCTGACCTACGGCACGCTGGGCATCACCTCCATCCCGCATCTGGCCATGGTGCAATGGGCGGGTGCGGCGCAGGTCGAGGTGGAGCACGTGCCCTTCCGCGCCGACAGCGCGGTGATGACGGAGGTGCTTGCCGGGCGCCTCGATGTCGGGTCGATCGTGCTCGGCTCGGCCGCCGGGCGCGGCGATGTGCGCGTGCTGGCGGTGTTCGACAGCCAGCGCCACCCGGACTTCCCCGGCTCACCCACGGCCATGGAGCAGGGCTTCGAGGTGGCGCCGGCGAGCTTCGGCGGGCTGTTCGCCCCCGCCGGCACGCCCGAGGACCGCATCGCGCGCATCGAGGCCGCCTGCGCCACGGCGGCCGCGACCCAGACCTATCGCGACATCGCGCGCACCAACGCGCAGCCGACCAATTTCTACCTGAACCGCGCCGATTTCACCGCGCGCCTGCAGACCGACATCACGCAGAAGGCCGAGGTGCTGCGCGGCGTCCGGCTGAACTGATACCAGCGGCCATGCAGAATGGCCGCTGATATTGTGTGGCGACCTCAAGCGCCGGTCGCGGCGTCCCGCCGCTGGGCTCGCCGGACTGCCGGCGTTCGCCCATTCGGGCTCGCGGCGCGCGAGTGCCCCTGATCGGGCGACCTCAAGCGCCGGTCACGGCCCGCGGAGCGGGCCGGAGGTCATCGGTTGACGCCGGGCACCTCACTCCGGCGTCACGCCGGCCCGCGCCAGCACCGCCCGGCTGCGCGCGGCATCCTCGCGCACGAAGGCCAGCAAGGCCGCCGCCGGGTCCAGCTCGCTCCGGCGCTCGATGGCCAGCTCCGTCAGGCGCCGGTCGAGCGTCCCCATCGCCTCGAGGAAGGCGGCCCGGATCGAGGCCACCGCCGCCGCCGGCGTCCGCGCCGGGGCAAAGGCCATGATCCAGGAGGCAGCCGAAAACGCTGGCAGCCCCGCCTCACTGGCCGAGGGCAGCTGCGGCAGCACCGAAACCCGCGTATCGCCCGCCACGACGATCGCCCGCACCGAATTGCCCCGGATATGCCCCAGCGCGGAGGCCACGGGGTCCACGCACATCTGCACCTCGCCCGAGATCACCGCCTGCATCGCGGGCCCACCACCGCGGTATTGCACCACCTGCATCTCGACATCCGCCGCGGCGCGGAACACCTCCACCGCCAGGTGGTTGCCGCTGCCGATCCCCGCCGAAGACGCGCTGACGCGGCCACGATTCGCCCGCATCCACGCCAGCAAGCTGGCCATGTCAGTGACCGGCAGGCCGGGCGTGACGACCAGCACCTGCGGAATGCGCCCCAGATGCGCGAGCGGGACGAAATCCGCGATCGCGTCGTAGGGCATGCGCGCGACCAGCGCCGGGGCGATGACGTGCGCATTGGAATTGATGAGGATGGTGTGCCCATCCGCCTCCGCCTTGGCCACCGCCTCGGTGCCGATCAGGCCCGCGGCGCCACCGGGGCGGTTCTCGATCACCAGCGGCTGGCGGAGGATCGCGGCGACCGTATCCGCCACCACCCGAGCGACCACATCCGTCGCCCCGCCGGGCGCAAAGGGCACGATGACCCGGATGGAGCGGCTGGGCATCCAGCGGGGCAGGGGCGCCTGCGTCTGCGCCTGCGCCGAGGCCGGCAGCATCAGGGCCGGCGCTGCGAGCAGGCCGCGTCGCCCGATGAATAGTGACATTGGTTCTTCTCCCGGCTGCGGCAACGTATGGCGCCGCTTCGCTGCCATTGCAGCACGAAATACCCCCGCGATGCCCGGGAAATTGCGCAGCCTGCCCACCACCCGCCGCCACGCCTTGGCGCGCCCGCTCGATCCTGCGATCCTCGGCCAGGAGGCCCGCCTTGACCCTGAACGACGCGATCCTGGCGCAGACGCCACTTGTCCAGCGCCTTCTCGATGGCGTCGCTTCCATCGGCGCCGACCCGCCGGGGATCACCCGCGTGGCCTATGGCGCCGGCGAGAACCAGGCCCATGCGCTGATCGCAGAGGCCGGTCTTACGCTCGGCCTCACGCCCAGCATCGA
>JBKJNV010000672.1:0-4473 GCA_046593435.1 Roseomonas sp. | reverse complement strand
GGGGCGTCGGTGATCGCCACCGCCTCGTTGATGGATTTGGTGTAGCCGCGATTGGTATCGCGCCGGTGCAGAATGAAGCGGGCATCGCCGCCGATCTGTTCGCGCAGCATCTCGGCGGTGAAGCCGCGGCTGCCATCATCCACGATCAGCACCTGGAACGGGCCGGTGCCCGCGCCCTGCAGCGCGCGCAGGCAGCCGCGCACGATGTCGTCTCCGTTGTAGACGGGAAGGATCACCTGGGTGAACGGGTGGGAGTCGCCCGCGGCCGCAGCGGCAGCGGGCGCGGGCGGCGCCGGCAAGGGCGGCAGCAGCGGGTGGTGGGACATCGCCGCCTCCCCATGCACCCGCACCATCTCGCCCAGCGCATCGAAGGCGCCGTGCAGCCGGGCATCCTCCATCCCGTCCGCGATCGGCGCGACGGAGGGGGCGAGGCGCGGCGGCAGCGCGGCTAGCCCCTTGGCCTGCAATGCCTCGATCCCGAGCCAGAGCGTGCCGGCCTCGCCATCCTCGGCGCCATGGGTGAGTTGCGCGGTGAGCAGGCTGGGGCGGCGGAAGATGCGCACCCGGCGCAGGCGGCGCAGCTTCTCGAACCGGCCGTCGCGGAACGCCAGCAGCCACAGCTCCGCCTGCGCCTGCATCGCGCGCTGCGTCGCCTGCGGCAGCCAGGCGGAAACCTGCACCATCATCGGCGCGTCGCGGCCGGCCTGCACCAGCAGCGGCGCGAGGGGGAAGTGCAGCGCAATGCGGCCGCTGGTCGCATCGGCGAGCACGCGGATGCCACGCTCGGGCGGCTCGCCAGGTGCGGCGGCTTCGGCGAAGGCCAGCTCATAGCGCAGGCTGCGCGCCGGTGGTTCGGCCGCGACCCAGAGGCCGGCGGCCAGCTCGACCGCCTCCTCCGCGCTCACATGGCCGGCGAGCGGCGCGTCCCAGCGGCTGAGCGGCGGCGCATTGGAGGGGGCGGCGACCGCCACCCTGCCACTGCCGAGCGCGATCGGGGAACCCGCCAGCTCCTGACCCGTCGCGATGTTCCAGACCTGGAGGGCGCGCGTCGCGCCGTCGCACAGCGCGGCCGGCAGCGGCCAGGCGAAGGCATGGGCGCCTTCCGGGATCGCCTCGTCATGCGCGCCTGGTTCGGCGGCGAAACTGCGCAGGCCGAGCCCCCCGCCCTGGATGGCAATCTCGGGGGCCTCCCCAGGCATGGAGGGCTCCTCCATCGCCCAGCCGACCAATCGTGTCCCGTCTGCACCCTGCTCCAGCCGCACCCGCCCCGTGGTTGCTTCGCGCAGCGCGCCGCCAGGCTCGATGACGTTCACGCCGATGCCCCGGGCCATTGGGGCGTGGCGACCACGGGCGAGGGCAGGTGGGCGGCGGGAAAGGCGGCGGCGAGCACGGGGGATTCGAAATCCTCGGGTGGCGTGGCCCCAGCGCCAAGCCGGCAGAGCGGTTGCGGCGGGAGCACGACCAGGCTGCCGGGCACGGTCATGCGCAGGACCAGCATAAGGCGACCAGCCGCGAGCGCGGGTGCTTCCGCCGTCACCAGCCGCAGGCCGAAGCAGGCAAGGCGCCGGCGCCCCGTGGCCTCAAGCGCGAGGAGAAGGCGCCCCGCGAAGCCCCCGGTCTCGCGCAGCGACAGCCTCAACGCAACGGGCGGGCCAGGCGCGTGCAGCTCGATCCCCATTCGCAGGCCGGCGGTGAGCAGGCCGGCTGCCCCGGGGTCGAGGGCAAAGCCGAGCTCGGCACCACCGCCTTCGGCGCGCAGCCATAGCCCGTAGAAGGGCAGCTCGCCCGGGCGGCGCTCCCGTGCTTGAGCCACCGCGTAGCGCAGCCGCTCATCGGCGCAGAGGGTAAGCCCCGGCGAAGGCTCGGCCGTCTCGGCGCCGATGGTTCCCTCCAGCAAGCCGCGCCAGTCGCGCAGCCAGGGGTTGCGCAGCGGAGAGGCCAGGCCGGGCAGCGGTGCGAGCCGAAGGTCGAGCAGCCGCGCCGCCTCCGCCGCGGCAGCATCGTCCGGCACCACAGCGAGCAGGGCACGCCAGCGACGGAGCGCGGTGCGCAGCGCACCGGTCGCCTCGGTGGCCTCGGCGGCGCCGCGCAGCGCCTCCGCGTCGCCGGGATGGCGGCGGATGGCGTCGGCGAACTCGCCGAGCGCCTCCAGCGGCCGCCCGAGGCCGAGCAGCAGGCGGCCGCGCTTGAGCAGCCTCTCGCGATAGGCCGGGTCGGAGGGCGGCACCGCCGCCCAGAGGTCCACCGCCTCCGCATGGCGTCCGCCTGCCATGGCAATGCGGGCGAGGATCATGGTGGCCCTGGTCAGCTCCGGCCGGATGGCCAATGCCGCGCGGGCATGGGTTTCGGCCAGCGTCGCCTCGCCCATGGTGAAGGCGACGCGGGCGCGCACCGAGAGCATGTCGGCATGCCGGGGCGCCAGCTTCAGCCCGGCATCGAGCAAGGCGGCGGCCGCGGCAAAATCACCTCGCGTCTCGGCGGCGCGGGCTCCCTGCAGCGCCACACGGGCGCGTTCGGCGTTGGTCGGCGCGGGAGGCGCTGCCCCGCTTCCGGACGAGACCCGCACCGATGCGGCGGTCATCGCGCTGTCGCGCGGGCCGGGCTGCGTCAGAGCGATGCCGGTCTGCGCTTCGAGCAATGCGAACAGCCGGGCGAACAGGGGCGTCGCGGCGCGCGGCCGGGCGAGACACGCCGCCTGTGCCGCCGCGAGGCGCGGGCGATTGGCCGCGAAGCTCAATTCGGAGCGGAACAATGCCCGCCCTGCCCTGCCATCGGTCAGCCGGTCCGCCACTGCCCGCAGGGCGTCATCCAGCGCGGCGGGCGTGGAGACCAGGCGAATCGTCGCGGGCGTCGCCAGCTCGGCCAGGGGGGGGACCGCCGTCGCGATCACCGGCACGCCCATGGCCAGGGCGTCGGTCAATTTGGCCGGCGTCTGCCAGGCGGAGATGGCAGCGTCCTTGTCCTGGAGAAGTGCGACGGCATCGGCCATGCCGGCCAAGGCGGGCAGGCGCTGCCAGGGCTGGTCATCATGCAGGGCGATGCGCGCCGTGGCCTGGCCCAGCCGCGCCCGCAGCCCCGCATCCGGGATGGTCCCGATGACGCAAAGCGCGAGGCGCGGATCGGCGACGCGCTCCATCGCGGCGACCAGCTCCTCAAGCCCCTTGTGCGGCCGCGGCGTGCCGAGGAACAGCACCACGCGATCCCCTGGCCCATAGCCGAATTCGGCGCGCATGGCGGTACGGTCCTGCCGCGCCGGATCGAACAATGTCTCGTCGCGCGCGTGGCGCAGGATGGTGCCGCCATAAGCGTCCTGCAGCGTGGCAGAGGAGACGGTGATGCCATCCGCCTCGCGCACCAGCGTGGCGCAGAAGCGGGTCCAGATCGCGCTGCGCGGCG
Organism: Roseomonas sp.; assembly: GCA_046593435.1. Taxonomy (GTDB): domain Bacteria; phylum Pseudomonadota; class Alphaproteobacteria; order Acetobacterales; family Acetobacteraceae; genus Plastoroseomonas. Next base: position 1,077 of record JBKJNV010000672.1, on the reverse strand, counting down.
TGGCGAAGGCCTCCGGGTCCATCGCCGCGGCCGCTTCCAGCTCGGTGAAATCCGCGCTCGCCTGATCGGTCACGAAGGCCAGCTCGTGGTCATCGATATCGAGCAGCATGGGGCAGCCGGTGCGGCTGCGGATCAGCGCGCCGATCAGCAGGCTGGCCAGGCGGGGCTTGCCCACATGGACAAGGTCGCATTGCGTCGTATCGGCGATCGCGACGGCACCGGCCACCAGGCTGCTCAGGTCGTGCACGGCGACGCTGCGCGTGGCCATGGCGCTGTGGGCGAGCGGTGGCCAGATGCGGTGGCCCTCCCTCTCGAAGGTGGGGCCGACCAGTTCCACGGAGGCTGCGGGCGCGGCCAGTTCCGCGAGCATGTGCGCGCGGGCCACGGGGTTGCGCCCCATATCTCAGGCGACGACGGTGACCCGGCCCGGCCCGGGCCTGCTTTCGGGTGCGACGGCGTCCGGGGCAGTGGCCGATGCAAGGGCGAGCCCCGGCGCCGCCATGCCTCCGCGCGCGGCGGCCAGGGTGCGGAGCGCGTGGGCTGCTGAAGGGGCTGCCTCCTCGATGCCGCGCAGGATGCCGGGGGAGGTGAACGCCCAGGTGAGAAATCCGCCCCAACCCGCGGCAGGCGGCGCGGCGCCCAGCAGCATGGCGACCCAGTTCCGCAGCGTCGCGTCAGGCAGCATGCCCAGGGCGGCGTGCGGGGGAAGCGAGCCCTGGATGACGGCCGGGACGACGTCGGAGGTGAATTCCGCGGCGCGTGCCACGGCCTGGATGACGAGGCGCAGCGGCCGGCCGGTGTGACGGCGGACTGTCTCCGCCCGCCGGTTCTCACGCCCCAGCAGCAGCAGGTGCACGAGCTGGACATCGGCGGCGGTGGCAGCGCGATCCAGGCTCGGGGGGGCCCCGGGTGGAAGCCCATCCCGCCCGATGTCATCCGCGTCCGCCACGTGCATCCAGGCTCCGCTCAGGTTCGTCCTGATCCTAGCATGACACGCAACCGGTTAGAATCCGGCGAACGCCTTCGGCGCCGCGGTCAGGCCTCGACCTGCTCGACCGCCACCACTTCCGGGACATA
>JBKJNV010000630.1:0-3866 GCA_046593435.1 Roseomonas sp. | reverse complement strand
GGAGGACAGGCCGCCCGGATTGTTGCTGGAGGAAATGCCGCCGAGCCTGGTGGTGACCTTCCAGGATGTGCGACTGCGCTACGATCCAGCACGCCCGCCGGCGCTGGATGGGCTGAGCTTCCGCGTACTGGCGGGCGAGACGTTGTTGCTCGTTGGGCCATCGGGCGCGGGCAAGACCAGCGTGTTGCGGCTGCTGATGGGATTCCATCGCCCCGATGGAGGGCGCATCGCGCTGAATGGCCGCGACGCCACGGCGCTGCGGCCGGAGGAATTGCGCCGCCTGTCGGCCTATGTGGGCCAGCGCGCGCATCTGTTCCGCGGCACGCTGGCCGAGAATATCCGGATAGGCCGGCCGGAGGCCGATGACGCGGCGGTGGAGGCCGCCGCCCGCGCCGCCCGCGTGGCGGAGTTCGCCGACAGCCTGCCGCTCGGGCTCGAGACGGTGGTCGGTGAAGGCGGCTTCGGCCTGTCGGGTGGGCAGGCACAGCGCGTGGCGGTGGCCCGCGCCTTCCTCCGCGATGCGCCGCTCGTGCTGCTCGACGAGCCGACAGCCCATCTCGACCCGGGTACGGAAGCCGAGGTGATGGAGAGCCTCAAGCGCCTGTGCCTCGGCCGCACCGCGATCATTGCCACGCATGCGCGCGGCTTCCGTGCCTGGGGCGTGCCGGTGCTGGAGTTGGCCGGCGGGCGGGTGGTGGGCAAGCAGATGGCAGGGAATTGAGGCCGGCCATGGTCGCTGTACTGGTGCGGGTGCTGGGTCTTTGGGGGGCGCGCGGCGGCTGGCTGTTCGCCGGCGTGGCTGTTTCCATCGTCTCTGTGCTGCTGGGCCTGGCCCTGATGGCGCTCGCGGGGCGCGGCGTCGCCGAGGGCATCCATGCCGGCGCCCTGTTCGCCGGCGGCGGCGGGCTGGCTTTCCTGTTGCTGCGCGGCGTCGTCGTGGCGCGGCCGGTGGCGCGCTACTTCGAGCGGCTGGTGACGCATGAGGCGACGTTCCGCGCGTTGGCGGATACGCGTGTGTGGTTCTTCGGCCGCCTGGCCGAACGCCTGCCCGCCGGCATCGGCATGCGCCGCATGGGCGATCTGCTGGGGCGCCTGGTCTCGGATGTGGAGGCGCTGGACGGCTTCTATCTGCGCGCGCTGGTCCCGGGGGCGGCCGCGGTCGCCGCGGTGCTCGGCATTGCGGTTGTCCTGGGCTTCGCGGCGCCGTGGCTCGCGGTGATTGTCGTCATCCCCCTCGCCCTCGCGCTTGCCCTGCCACCGCTGTTGGCGCCACGCGCGGCCCGCGTTGCCGCGACGGTTGCCGAGCGCCAGGGCTCGCTGCGCGCGGCCGTGGTCGATCCACTGTCCGGGCTTGAGGACACGCTCGCCGCCAATGCGGAGGGCCGCGCCGGGGTTCGGGTCGCCGCTGAAGGTGCGGGCTTGGCCGAAGCCGAGCGCCGCGTGGCCCGCGAAGCCGCGATCGGCGGCGCGGCGGGCGCGGTGCTGACCCGGCTCGCGCTTCTCGGCGCGCTCGGCTGGGGGCTTGCCATGGGGGTGGACGGCGCCGCGCCGGCGGTCCTGGGTGTGTTCCTTGCGGTGGCCTCGGCGGAGGCGCTGGGCCTGATGCCGCGCGCCGGGGCCTCCATCGCCGCGGCCTCGGCAGCCGGGGCGCGGCTGTTCGAAGCCGCCGACACCCCGCCGCCGGTGCCCGAGCCGGCGGCGCCTGCCGCCCCGCCCGCTGGCCACGCGCTGCGCGTTGAGGGTGTGCGCTTCGCCTGGTCTGACGATCGCTCGCCGGTGTTCGAGCAGCTCGACCTTGATGTGCCGGAAGGTGCGCGGATCGCGCTGCTGGGCCCCTCGGGCGCGGGGAAGTCGACGCTTGCCTCCTTGCTGCTGAAGCTTGCCGCGCCGTCGGCGGGGCGCATCACGCTCGGGGGTGTCGATATCGCCACGCTGCCAGCGGCGCTGGTCCGCACGCGCATCGCCTGCCTGACGCAGGATGCGCGGCTGTTCGACGACACCATCGCCGCCAACCTGCGCCTCGCCGCACCCGAGGCCGATGACGCTGCCCTGTGGCAGGCACTCGACCGCGCCCGCATCGGCGAAGTGGTCCGCGCGCTGCCCGACGGGCTTGAGACGCAATGCGGGGAAGCGGGGGCGCGGTTTTCCGGCGGCCAGGCGCGGCGGCTGGTGCTGGCACGCGTGCTGCTCTCTCCGGCCTCGGTGCTGATCCTTGATGAGCCTGCCGCGGGACTCGACGCCGCGACCGAGCGCGCCTTCCTTGAAACCCTGGAGGCCGCGACGGCCGGGCGCAGCGTGATCCTGATCACCCATCGCCTTATCGGGGTGGAGCGACCGACGCGCATCCTGCGCCTTGTCGCGGGGCGGGCGATCCCGGCGGCTGCCTGAGTGGTGGCCCGGGGGGATCGCTCCCCCCGGGCGGGTCTTACAGCAACGCGGACGGCGCCACGGTGGAACCGCTGCCGCCGGCAATCTTCAGCGGCTGCATCATGAAGGCAAAGGCTCCGATATCGCGCTCGGACATCTCGGCCAGCTTCATGTTCTCCAGCAGATGCACGCCGTGGACGACGAGTGCGATCTGGTGCACCGGGAGCGAGGCGTTGCGGTCCGGGTTCGGTGCAACCTCGACCGGCCAATTGTCGGAGCCGAGCAGGATCGGCTCGCGCGCAATAAGCCATTCGGCGGCGGCGATTCCGATGCCTGGGCAGCCACGCACATACTGCGCATTGTCCACGCCCCAGAGATGGTTCCACCCGGTGTTGATGATGATGGCATCGGCCGGTTCCAGCCGCAGGTTCTGCCGCGCGATCGCCTGTTCCAGGTCGGCGACGGTGATTTCGTAGCTCATCGGCAGGGTGCGCACGCCCTTGAGCTTCGCGACATCGATCATCACGCCGCGGGTGAAGACGGTGCCGACGGTGTCGATGCCCATTTCGCGGTAGCCGCCGCGCGTGATGTTCGGGTCATTGGGCACGCAGTTGTAGACTTGGTCGCCGATGGTCTGGTGCGGAAAGGCGTCCAACTGGGTGCCGACCTGGCCGATTTCGGAGATCACGATCTCCTCGTTCGATCCGCGTCGGTTGGGCTCGGGGTTCATGAAGGTGCGCTTCGCGTGCATGTCGAAGCGGCGGGTGCCGAAGAAAGGCATCGAGGGTTCCAGGCGGTGGCCGAGCTCGATGACCTGGCCGCGCGTGATCAGGCGGGCGGCGGATTGGCGTTTGGCGTCGGTGAGCAGATTCATGTAGCCGCGCCGGTCATTCGGGCCGAAGCGCGAGGGGCAGCGCTGGGCCGAGGCAGGCGGGGACCAGCCTGCGGGTGTCTGCGCCTGCACCGGAGTGGCGGAGAAGCCGAGGTGGCCAGTGCCGCAGGCGACGCAGGCCGCGCCGAAGAACCCGCGGCGGGAGAGGGTGGGCATGGGCATACCTCCGAGTTTTTCGCGGCTCTGACGGCCGCGTGCGGAGGGTGCCGCGCAGGCACAATGTAATACTATTCCAGGTTGTGTCCGCGCGAACCCCGCTTCGGTCTTGGAAGTCGTCGCGGAACCCCGCCGAGCGCGCATTCTCACCGGTTTTTCCCACGGGGCGAAGCGGTCATCGTCAAAGCCGATCTGGCGTTCGCCGCCGCCGAGCGAGTGCTTGACGTCGCCACCGAAGAACCCCTCGAGCAAGGCTTCGTAGTGCTCAGCCGGATCCTTGATGATGGTCCTCACAACGCTCGCCCCCGGTCGCTGCACCGCCGTGCCGGCTTGCTCGCGCCGGCCTTGTCGCCACATGAAGTGAGCATGCAGCCCATCCTGATCGGCTCGGAGATCTACCGCCGCTCCTCCTTTGGAGGAAAGCATCCGCTGTCGATCCCGCGCGTCTCGA
>JBKJNV010000543.1:0-3272 GCA_046593435.1 Roseomonas sp. | reverse complement strand
GCCGGGTTCACCTCGGTCGCGGGGCAGCGGATGATGCGCTTGAACACGCGCAGCCGCGCGCCGCCGATCATGATCTCCTCGCCCAGCAGGTCGAATTCGCCCCAGGGCAGGCCGCCGGAGAAATAGATGTTCGCGCGGAAGCGCAGCGGGTCGAGTGCGACACCCATCTTCGCCTCCAGCGCGGCCAGCGAGGCGAGGCCGATGATGGAGACGCATTTCTTCGCCACATCGGTGAAGGCGTGGCCAGGGGCTTCGACGAAGCGGGGAGTGCCGCGCGCCTCGTCGCCCAGGAAGCCGGCCAAGTACCCGGCAATCGCCGCGCGCCCATCTGCCGTGCGCGTATCGCCGGCGAAGGGCGCGGCGTCGGGTGCGCGGATGACCAGCATGCCGCTGCGCGGGTCGAAGCCCGTATGCAGATGGGCGAGGCGCGCATTGGCCATCAGGCAGCCGAAATGGCGCTTCTGCATCCAGCCGGGCGCGGCCGGGTCGAAGGGGGCATCGCCCTGGGCGAGGGCAAAGCGGCGGTCCTGCGGCAGCGTCTCGCCGGGGGTCAGCGTCACCTCCTCCAGCGCTTCGGCCGAGAGGCCCTTCACGGGGTAGCGATAGATCGTCTCGATGCGCATGGACCAACCCTTGAAGCGACAGCGTGAACGGCACCACATACCTTAAGCCAGGCGTTGCCCGTTGCCATCCCGGGGCGGTGCAGCGCCGGTCCGCTCAATGGAGGGACTGGGGATCATGGATATCGAGAAGTTTACCGAACGCACGCGCGGGTTTTTGCAGGCGGCGCAGACCATCGCCATCCGCGAATTTCACCAGCGTATCACACCCGAGCATGTCTTGAAGGCGCTGCTCGACGATGCGGAGGGCGCGGCATCGGGCCTGGTACGCGCCGGGGGCGGCGACGCCGCGAAGGTCAAGGCGGGTGTCGAGGCGGCACTCGGCAAGCAGGCGAAGGTGAGCGGGCAGGGTGCAGGGCAGCCGCAATTGACCCCCGAGATCGTCCGCGTGCTGGACGCCGCGCAGCAGAGCGCGACCAAGGCCGGCGATGAGTATGTGGCGCAGGACCGGCTGCTGGTCGTACTCGCGGCGTCGGAGACGGATGCGGGGCGGAGCTTGCGTGCGGGCGGTGCCGACCCGCAGCGGCTGGAGGCCGCACTCGCGGATATTCGCAAGGGGCGCAAGGTCGAGAGTGCGAATGCCGAAGCCAATTTCGACGCGCTGAAGAAATACGCCCGCGACATCACCGAGGTGGCGCGGCAGGGCAAGCTTGACCCCGTGATCGGCCGCGACGAGGAGATCCGCCGCACCATCCAGGTGCTGTCGCGGCGCACCAAGAACAACCCGGTGCTCATCGGCGAGCCGGGCGTTGGCAAGACCGCCATCGTGGAGGGCCTTGCACTCCGCATCGTGCGCGGCGACGTGCCCGAGGCGCTGAAGGACAAGCGCGTGATGGCGCTCGACCTCGGCGCGATGGTGGCCGGTGCGAAGTATCGCGGCGAGTTCGAGGAGCGGCTGAAGGGCGTGCTGAGTGAGGTCGAGCAGGCGGCCGGCCAGGTTGTTCTGTTCATCGACGAGATGCACACACTGGTCGGCGCGGGCAAGGCGGATGGCGCGATGGATGCGTCGAACCTGCTCAAGCCGGCCCTCGCACGTGGTGAGCTGCATTGCATCGGGGCGACCACGCTCGATGAATACCGCAAGCATGTGGAGAAGGACGCGGCCCTCGCGCGGCGCTTTCAGCCCGTGTTCGTGGGCGAGCCGAGCGTTGAGGACACCATTTCCATCCTGCGCGGCATTCGCGACAAGTACGAGGCACATCACGGCGTGCGCATCACGGATTCTGCGCTGGTGGCGGCGGCCACGCTGTCCAACCGCTACATCACTGACCGCTTCTTGCCCGACAAGGCGATCGACCTTGTGGATGAGGCCTCGGCGCGGCTGCGCATGACGGTCGACAGCAAGCCTGAGGCACTCGATGAGCTGGACCGGCGCCTGATGCAGCTCAAGATCGAGCGCGAGGCGCTCAAGCGCGAGGAGGACGCTGCATCCCGCGACCGCTTGCAGCGCATCGAGAAGGAATTGGCCGAGCTGGAGGAACGCTCCGACGCCATGACCCAGCGATGGGCGGCGGAGAAGGGCAAGGTCGTCGAATCGCAGAAGCTGAAGGAGGCGCTGGACAAGGCGCGGACGGATGTGGAGTTGGCGCAGCGCCGCGGCGATCTGGGGCGTGCGTCGGAGCTGCTCTACGGCGTCATCCCGGGCATCGAGCGGCAATTGGCCGAGGCCGGTGACCAGGATGGGCGGCTGGTGAACGAGGCGGTGACCGAGGAAGGCATCGCCGCCATCGTAAGCCGGTGGACCGGAATCCCTGTCGAGAAAATGCTCGCCGGGGAGCGGGAGAAGCTGCTGCGCATGGAGGAGACGCTGCGCGGCCGCGTGGTCGGGCAGGATGAGGCGCTGGGTGCCGTGGCCAAGGCGGTGCGCCGTGCGCGGGCGGGGTTGCAGGACCCGCATCGCCCGATCGGCAGCTTCCTGTTCCTGGGCCCGACAGGCGTGGGCAAGACCGAGCTGGTCAAGGCTGTGGCGAATTTCCTGTTCGATGATGAGCGGGCGATGACGCGCATCGACATGAGCGAGTTCATGGAGAAGCACGCCGTCGCGCGGCTGATCGGCGCCCCACCCGGCTATGTCGGCTATGAGGAGGGGGGCACGCTGACCGAAGCGGTGCGCCGGCGCCCGTACCAGGTGATTTTGTTCGACGAGGTGGAGAAGGCGCATGATGACGTCTTCAACATCCTGCTCCAGGTACTCGACGATGGCCGGCTGACCGATGGCCAGGGGCGGACGGTGGATTTCCGCAACTGCATCATCGTGCTGACGTCGAACCTCGGCAGCCAGGCCATCGCGGATTTGGCCGAGGAGAGCGATATCGAGGTGGCGCGGCCGGCGGTGATGCGCGCGGTGCGGGAGCGGTTCCGGCCGGAATTCCTCAATCGGCTGGATGAGGTGGTGCTGTTCCGTCGCCTCGCGCGGTCCGACATGGCCGCGATCGTGGACATCCAGCTCGGGCGGCTGCGGGAGTTGTTGGCGGAGCGGAAGATCACACTCGCGCTCGATGACACTGCGCGGGATTGGCTGGCGGATGCGGGGTATGACCCGCTTTATGGCGCGCGGCCGCTCAAGCGGGTGATCCAGCGGGCGTTGCAGGACAAGCTGGCCGACCGGCTGCTTGCGGGCAGCGTGGCCGATGGCGCGGCACTGGCAGTGAT
>JBKJNV010000518.1:0-4072 GCA_046593435.1 Roseomonas sp. | reverse complement strand
GCGCACCAAGCACCGCTTCTGCGGCGTCTGCGGCAACACCTGCGAACCGCGCCATGCCGGCAACGCCATGACCTGCACCGGCTGCGGCGCGCAGCACTTCCCGCGCACCGACCCGGCGGTGATCATGCTGGTGGTGCGCGGCGACAAGTGCCTGCTGGGCCATTCGCAGCGCTTCCCGAACGTGACGATGTATTCGACGCTGGCCGGATTCCTCGAACCCGGTGAAAGCCTGGAAGAAGCCGTCCGCCGCGAGGTCGCGGAGGAATCCGGCATCGCCGTTGGCAGCGTCTGGTACCACTCCTCTCAGCCCTGGCCCTTCCCCGCCTCCATCATGCTGGGCTTCTACGGCGAGGGCCTGTCGGACGAGATCACCATCGACCCCGAGGAGCTGCGCGACGCGCGCTGGTTCTCCAAGGCAGAACTGCGCGACCACCAGGCGCTCGGCTTCAGCCTGCCGCGCGTGGATTCCATCGCGCGCCGCCTGATCGAGGATTGGCTTGCGGCATGAAAATGGTCCTCGCCTTGATGCTGGTACTCGCCGGCTGCGCCGCCCGCCCGTCCACGCCTGCGGTGGCCGACAGCCCCGAGGTCGCCGCCTGCCGGGTCGAGGCGCGGAACGATCCCGAGCGCCGGTTGCTGCTGCAACGGCACGCCACCGGGAATTCGATGCAGATCAACCGCATGGTCGATGAGGCGGAGCAGGCCGCCCTGAGCAATTGCCTGCGCCGCGGCAGCGGCAGCGAAGAAGGCGGCGTCGAGCGCATCCGCCGTTGAGGCGGAGCGCCGCCCAGCCTTAGAGATCGACCCGGATGTTGCCGCGCCGGATGACTTCCTGCCATTTTGCCTTTTCCCGGGCGAGTCGCGCATCGCCATCGGCTGGCGTCGAACCGACATAGTCGAAGCCCAATTCGCCGAAGCGCTGCGCCACTTCGGGCGAGCGCGCGGCGCGGAGCACCGCCTCGTTCAGCCGTGCCACGGGACCGTCCGGCGTCGCCTTGGGGGCGACAAGCATCGCCCAGGTATAGACATCATAGTCGCGCAGCCGCGCATCGCTTTCCGCCATGGTCGGCACGTCTGGGAATTGCGTGATGCGCTGCTGCACCATGGTGGCCAGCGCGCGGATGGTGCCGGCGCGGATGAAGCCACTCGCGCCTGGGACGTCCGCGAAGACCATGTCCACCTCACCCGCGATGAGCGCGGTGAGCGCCGGGCCGGTGCCACGATAGGCGATATGCGTCAGGTCCACGCCCATCGAGAGCTTGTACAGCTCCGCCCCCAGATGCAGCGGCGTGCCATTGCCGGCCGAGCCGTAATTGAGCCGCGCGCCACGCTCGCGGCACAGCCGGTGGAAGCCCGCGATGTCGGCCGCCGGGCTGTCAGCCCTCACCACCAGGATATAGGGCGAGGTCGAGACGAGGCTCACGCAGCGCAGCGTCTCCACAGGGTCGAAGGGCATCGGCTGCATCGTCAGCGGCGCGGTGAGGAAGGAGATCGAGCCCATCAGCACAGTGTGACCATCGGGCCGTGCCTGCACTACCGCGCGGGTGCCGATGGTCGAGCCCGCGCCGGCGCGGTTCTCAATGGTGACGGGCTGGCCGAGTGCCTCGGACATCCGCGGCGCGACCAAGCGCGCGCCGATGTCGGGCGTGCCGCCAGGCGCGAAGGGAACGATCATGTTCACGGGGCGATCCGGCCAGCTGCCTTGCGCGCGGGCGCCGAAGCCAGGGAGCAGGGCGGGCAACGCGAGTGTCGCGCGGCGCGAGATGGGCGTGCTCATGGATGGGTTCCTCCGGGCGTTCTTGCGAGGCAGTCTAGCCACGAAGTCAGGGGGCGGCGATGGTTGGATTTCTGGACAGTCTGGGCGTGGCGCGGATCATCAACGCCTACGGCACCAACACGCGGCTTTCGGGCGGGCTGCTGGCACCGGAGGTCATCGCCGCGATGGCCGAAGCCTCCCGCACCACGGTGGACATGCTCGACCTGCAGGCCGCGGCCAGCCGCGGCATCACGGAAGCAACCGGTGCGGAGGCCGGCATCGTCACCGCGGGCGCCTCGGCCGCGCTGCTGCTGGCCGCGGCGGCCTGCCTTGCGGGGCTCGACACCGCCAAGATCAACCGCCTGCCGGAGACCGGTGATGGCCGGTGCGAGATCATCATCATCCGCAGCCAGCGCAACATGTATGACCGCGCGCTGCGCGTCGCCGGCGCGCGGCTGGTCGAAGTGGGCATCCCCGACCGCTTCAGCGGCCCGGGCGTGCGCGACGCCTCCGCCTTCGAGGTGGCGCACGCGATCACGCCACGCACGGTTGCCATCTTCTGGCTTGCCCATCCGCACAGCCTGCCATCCCTGCCGGAGATCGCGAGCGTGGCGCGGGACCACGGCCTGCCCGTGATCGTGGACGCGGCGGCGCAATTGCCCCCAGCGTCGAACCTGCGGCGCTTCATCACCGAAGGCGCGGACCTCGTCTGCTTCTCCGGCGGCAAGGCGATCGGTGGCCCGCAGGCCTCTGGCATCCTGGCGGGACGGCGGGACCTTGTTTCCTCCGCGCTGATCCAGATGCTGGACCTGGACCTACCGGAGCAGGATTTCGCACCGCCCGCGGAATTCGCGCCGCTCACCGAACTGCGCGGACTGCCGCACCACGGCGTCGGGCGCTCCTGCAAGACGGGCAAGGAGGAGATCGTGGGGCTGCTCGCGGCATTGCGGCGCTTCGCGGCGCGCGATGTGGAGGCCGAGCGCGCCGCGTGGATGGCGCGTCTGGAAGCGGTGCTGGGTGCCGCCGGCCCTCTGCGGGACATCGAGGCCACACTGCTGCCCGATGGCGCCAAGCCCGGCCTGCCGCTGCTGCGCCTGCGCTGCGCGCCGGGCCGCGCTGCGGCGCTGGACGCCGCGATGCGCGCGCGGCGCATCCACCTCGATGCCTCACGCATCTGCAAGGATATTCTGGCGGTGAATCCGATCGCCTTCGACGACGCCGACGCGCCGCTGATCGGTCATGCGCTGGCCGCCTGCGGCACCGGTTGACGCACAGCGCGGCGCGCGCATCATCGCGCCGACTGCAAGGGAAGACGCCCATGTTCCTCGTCGGCAATGGCGCCGGTTTTTCCGGCGATCGGGTGGACGCGCCGATCCCGGTGGTGCGCAGCCTGATCCGACGTGGCCTGCCCGCCGCGCTGTTCTTCGAAACGCTCGGCGAGCGCACCGTGGCCCTCGCGCAGTTGGAACGCCGCCGCGACCCGGAGCTGGGTTTCGAGCCGATGCTGGAACGCCTGCTCGAGCCGATCCTCGCGGATTGCTTCCGTCACGGCATCCCGATCCTGGGCAATTTCGGCGCCGCCAACCCGCCCGCCGCGGCGCGCTGCATCGCGGCCCTCGCGCGCCGCCTCGGGCTGCCGGAGCTGCGCATCGCGACGGTGACCGGCGACGACGTGGCCGGCCATATCGACCTCGCGACGCTGCCCATCCATGAGGCGGATTCGAACCTGCGCGCGGATACCGCGAAGCTGGTCGCTGCCAACGCGTATATCGGTGCCGGGCCGCTCGTCGAGGCGCTGCGTGGCGGCGCGCATGTGGTGGTGGCGGGCCGCACCTCGGACCCCGCCCTCGCGATCGCGCCGCTGATCGCGCATTACGGCTGGGGCTTCGATGACTGGGCGATGCTCGCCGTGGGTGCGGCGGCAGGTCACCTGCTGGAATGTGGCAGCCAGGTCTGCGGCGGCGTCTTCTGGGACCCCGGCCGCAAGGATATTCCCGACCCGGCGAATATCGGCTTCCCCATCGCGGAAGTCGGCCCGGATGGATCGCTGACCATCACCAAGCCCGAGGATACCGGCGGCCTGGTCGACCTGCGCACGGTGAAGGAGCAGTTGCTGTATGAGCTGCACGACCCTGCCGCCTACATCACCCCCGACGTCGTGCTCGACATCACCGGCTGCACGCTGGAACAGGTTGGGGCTGACCGCGTCGCGGTGCGCGGCCTCGCGGGCAAGCCGGCGCCCGCGATGCTGAAGGTCACCGCATGCTTCGAGGGCAGCTGGCTCGGCGAGGGCGAGGTCTCGGTCGCCGGCCCCAA
>JBKJNV010000447.1:0-2747 GCA_046593435.1 Roseomonas sp. | reverse complement strand
GGTCATCTTCGTGCTCGACTCCCCCGAGCAGCGCGAGGTGGTCGAGCACATGCTGCGCGGTCTGCACGCGATCCATGCGCTGCCGATGACCCTGGTCGTGATGGCCGCGAATGCCGGGTATGCGAGCGCGTCCAATGCCGGCGCCGCGGCGGCCGGTGCCTCGGCAAAGCAATTACTGCTGCTCAATTCGGATGTGATCCCGTCGGCACCCGGCTGGCTCGCCACCCTGTGCGCGCCGCTGCGGCGGGATGCGCGCGTGCTCGCCGCCGGGCCGAAGCTGCTGTTCGAGGATGGCTCGGTGCAGCATGCCGGGCTGTTCTTCGCCCGCCACGGGGCGGAGGGCGACTGGCTCAACGGGCATTACGGCAAGGGCATGCCGCGCGGGCACCGGGATGTGCTGCGCGCGCGGTCGGTGCCTGGCGTGACAGGGGCCGCGCTGCTGGTGCGTCGCGACGCCTTCGCGCAGGTGGGCGGCTTCTGCACCGATTACGTCATCGGCGATTACGAGGATTCCGACCTGTGCCTGCGCCTGCGCGCGCTGGGCGGGGATATCCGCTACGTCCCCGGCGCCGAGCTGTACCATTTCGAGCGGCAATCCATCGCGAGCCATGCCGGCTACGCGCAGACGCTGGCCTGCGCGCATAACCGGCGCCTGCATCATCGCCGCTGGGACGGGGCCATCGCCGCGTTGATGGCCGGCTTCGGGGCGGCCCGCGCATGAGCGCGCCGCTGCGCATCCTGATGCTGGCGCATAACCACCCGGGGCTGCAGCCGGGCGGGACGGAGACGATCGCGCGCAACCTGTTCCGCACCCTGCGCGACAGCGCGGGTGCCGAGGGGCTTTTCCTCGCCGCGACCACCGGCGCGCAGCGCGAACCCAAGCCGGGGACGTTGTTGCAGGCGGCACCGGGCGGGCAGCCGGATGAGGCGCTGATGTGGCTGCCGCATTTCGACCGCTTCTTCCTCAGCCAGGCCGATACGCAGGGGCTGGGCATGGCCTTCGGGCCGCTGATGGAAGGGCTGAAGCCGGACATCATCCATATCCATCACCCGCTGCAATTCGGGCTGGAGACGGTCGCGCTGCTCCGGCGCCTCGCACCACGCCGGGCGAAGCTGGTCCTGACCCTGCACGACTACTTCGCCATCTGCCCGCGCGAAGGCCAGCTGCTGCGCAGCGATGGGCGCCTGTGCTCGGGCCCCACGCTCGATGGCTGCCACCACTGCATCCCCAACCGCCCGGCGAGCGATTTCATGCTGCGCCAACTGGCCATCGCACAGGCGGTGTCGCTGGTCGATGCGCTGGTCTCGCCGAGCCATTTCCTGCGCGACAGCTTCGTGGCCGCCGGCTGGGATCCGGCGCGGATCAGCGTGCTGCCCAATGCGGTCGACACGCGCGGGGCGCCGGCACCGCTGCGCGCCGTGGCCGAAGGCGGGCGGCGCGATCGGTTCGGGTTCTTCGGGCACGTCAACCGATTCAAGGGCAGCCTGATCGCGCTCGACGCATCGGCGCGGCTTTCGGCGGCGGGTGTCGCGCATGGCCTCGCGCTGCATGGCGGCGCCGCGCACCAGTCCGAGCAATTCATGGCCGAGTTCGGCGCGGCGCTGGCGGCAGCCCCGGCCGCGCGGCACCACGGGATCTACGATGCGGCGGAACTGCCGCGCCGGATCGCGGCCGCGGATTGGGTGGTCGTTCCCTCCATCTGGTTCGAGAATGCGCCGCTGGTGGTGCTGGAGGCGCACCGCCACGGCCGCCCGGTGATCTGCGGCGATGCCGGCGGCATGGCCGAACTCGTCACTGATGGCGTCAATGGGCTGCACGCGCCGATCGGCGATGCCGAGGGCTGGGCCGCGACCATGCGCCGCGCGGCCGAGGAGCCCGGCCTGTGGGACCGGCTGCGGGACGGCATCCGCGCGCCGCTGGGCCTCGATGCCATGGCGCGCCAGCATCTGGAATTCTATCGCGGCTTGCAGCGGCAGCCCGTGCCGCGCGCTGCCCGCCTAACGCAGCCGGAGGCCGCATGAGCACCCTGGTTTCGGCCGTAGCGCCGCCTGCCTCGCCGCGGCCCTCCGAGATCCAGGGCGTGGTGGACAATATCGCCGCCGGGCGCGTCTTCGGCTGGGCCTGGAACCCGAGCCAGCCGGAGGAACGCGTCACCATCGAATTGCGCCTGGGCCAGCAGACCGTGGCGCAGACCGTGGCGTCGCAGGAGCGTGCCGACCTGAAGGGGGCGGGCGTGGGCGACGGGTGCCACGCCTTCGACCTTCGCCTCACCCCCGAGCTGGTCGAGAGGCGGGCCGAGATCTTCATCGTCGCGCGGGCGGCGGATGGGCTGGAGGTACCCTTGCCGATCCTGGGCGGACGCCGGCCGCTCGCCGTGGTGCCGACCGCGCCCGGCGGGCAATCCCTGGTGCGGACGGTGCAGGCGCTGGCCGGGGCGCAGCGCGACCTGTCGGAGCGGGTGGCCTCGCTGGCCGTCCGGGTGCCGGAGGCGAGCGCCACGGTGGATGAGCTGGCCGCGCGCATCGCGACGCTGGAGATGTGGTGCCTGCGGATCGATGAGCGGATGGCGGCGCAGGCGGGGGCGGAGCCCTCCGCGCCACGGCGGCGGCGCATGGACCCTTGGCAGGCCGTGCTCGGCGGCCTGGCGGTGGTTGCCGTGGCAAGTGGCGTGGTCCTGGCGTGGATCGGCGTGTTCCCCGCGGGCGGGGCGCGGTAGCGGGCATGGCAGCCGACACCAGCGCCGAGC
>JBKJNV010000407.1:0-4393 GCA_046593435.1 Roseomonas sp. | reverse complement strand
CCGACACCCGCCAGCTCGGTGCGCTCCTCGATGATCGCGCTCATTTGGTCGAGGAACCAGGGGTCGACGCGACACGCGTCGTGGATCCGTTCGATCGACACCCCACGCCGGAGGAGGTCACCGATCTGGAAGATCCGCTCTGGCGTCGGAATCCCGATCGCGGTAATCAGATCAGCATCTGCCAGGTCGGCGTATTGGGCTTCGGCTGGGTCGCAGTTCAGGCCAAGACGCCCCTGCTCGAGCGAACGCAAGCCCTTTTGCAGGCTTTCCGGGAAGGTCCGTCCAATGGACATCGCCTCGCCGACGCTCTGCATCTGGGTGCCGAGCACGCCGGACGTTCCCGGCAGCTTCTCGAAGGCCCATCGCGGGATCTTGGTGACCACGTAGTCGATCACCGGCTCGAAGCTGGCCGGCGTGGCTCTGGTGATGTCGTTGGGGATCTCGTCGAGGGTGTAGCCGACGGCCAGCTTGGCGGCGATCTTGGCGATCGGGAACCCGGTGGCCTTCGACGCCAAGGCGGAGGACCGCGACACCCGCGGGTTCATCTCGATCACGATCATCCGCCCGGTCGTCGGGTGGATCGCAAACTGCACGTTGGAGCCGCCGGTGTCGACGCCGATTTCGCGCAGAATCGCGATCGAGGCGTCCCGCATCAACTGGTATTCCTTGTCGGTGAGGGTCTGCGCCGGCGCCACCGTAATCGAATCGCCGGTGTGCACGCCCATCGGGTCCAGATTCTCGATCGAGCAGACGATGATGCAGTTGTCGTTGCGGTCACGCACGACTTCCATCTCGAACTCTTTCCACCCGATCAGGCTTTCCTCGATCAGCAGTTCCCGCGTCGGAGACAGCTCCAGCCCGCGCTTGCAGATGTCCTCGAATTCCTCGGCGTTGTAGGCGATCCCGCCGCCGCTGCCGCCAAGCGTGAAACTGGGGCGGATGATCACCGGGAAGCCGAGTTCCTTCTGCACCGCCCACCCCTCGTCCAGCGTATGGGCAATGCCGGAACGGGCCGACCCAAGCCCGATCCCGCTCATGGCATTCTTGAACTTCAGGCGGCCCTCGGCCTTTTCGATCGCGGATGGTGAGGCGCCGATGAGTTCGACGCTGAACTTGGTCAGGACACCCTGGTGGTGCAGGTCGAGCGCGCAGTTCAGCGCGGTCTGCCCGCCCATGGTCGGCAGGATCGCGTCCGGACGTTCCTTCTCGATGATCTTCTCGACCACCTGCCAGGTGATCGGCTCGATGTAGGTGGCATCCGCCAGCCCCGGGTCGGTCATGATGGTGGCGGGGTTGGAGTTCACCAGGATGACGCGGTAGCCCTCCGCGCGCAGCGCCTTGCAGGCCTGGGCGCCGGAATAGTCGAACTCGCAGGCCTGGCCGATGACGATGGGCCCCGCCCCGATGATGAGGATGGAGGAAATATCTGTGCGCTTGGGCATGTCAGGCTCCGGTGCGGAGGCGGCGTGCCACGAAGGGCAGCGCGATGAGGTGGGAGGCGGACCAGAAAGTGAATAGTGCCATCGTGGGCGCGAGGGCAAAGAGAGAGCACACCACGAGGTGGATGAGGGCGGAGAGCGCCATGATCGGGGCCAAGGCCTCGGCCGTGCGGATGTTCATGAAGCCGGTGATGAGACGGCCGGCGGCATAGGCGTACAGCGCGCCGACCGGCAGCATGGCCAGGATGAACCAGGGCGACATCAGCGTTCCCCATCGATGGCGAGCTTCACCGCAAGCAGGCCCAGCGCGCCGCCGAGCACCCAGCGCTGCGCCGCCATCCAGCTCGGCCGCGTCCCGAGGAAGCGCGACACACCCGCCGCACCCCAGACCAGCGCCGCGTCGAACACTGTACAGACCGCGATCTGGATGCCGCCGAGGATGATGCCTTGGAAAAACACGTCGCCGCGCGACGCGTCGATGAAGGGCGGCAGCACGGCGACGTAGAACAGCGCCACCTTCGGGTTCAGCGCCGCCGTCGCGATGCCGACCGTGAACAGCCGCAGCGCAGGCTCGCGCGGCATCGGGCGGGCCGCGAAGATCGGCGCGCCGCCGGGGCGGATGCATTGCCAGGCGAGGAACATGAGGTAGGCCGCACCACCCAGGCGCAGCGCGTCCCAAGCAAGTGGGACCGCGAACAGTGCGGCCGTGATCCCGGCCGCCGCGCACAGCATGATCAGCAGCGAGCCGAACTGGCAGCCCATCAGGCTGACCATGCCCGCCCCTGTCCCCTGCGCGAGCGAGCGGGAGACGAGGTAGAGCATGTTCGGTCCGGGCGTCGCGGCGAGGCCGAGGGAGAGCACCGCGAAGACCAGCAGGGTTTCCGCCGCCGGCATCAGCGGAATTCCTCATCCCGCGGCACCGCGCGCAGCCAGGCGCGCAGCCGCCAGAACCCATCCTCGATCATCGAGGAACCACGCCCGTATTCGATGCGGGCGATCAGCGGCAGGTCCACCGCGGCTTCCTCCCACCGCGGCGGGTGGCTGACGGTGTTGATCGCCTCGATGGCGACGACGCCCTCGATGCGGCCGGACGCGTCACGCAGCACGGCATGGCCTGGCGCGTCGCTGCCCTGGCCCGGCAAGGCGATCAGCCGCTGGCCGCGGCAGATGGCCAGGCTGTGCCGGGCATCGGGGCTGACGCTGTGCAGCACCGGGTCACGGCAATCCACGGGCGTCGCGGTTGCCGCCGCGATGACGAGCAGGCCAGCGAAGGCGGCCAGGGAGGCGGGCAGGAGTTTCATCGCTCAGCCTTGCACGGAGTAGCCGCCATCGACCGGAATGGCGGTCCCCGTGATGTAGGCCGCCGCGTCCGATGCGAGGAAAGCGGCGATGCCCTCGAAATCCGCGGGCTCCCCCCAGCGCTTCGCCGGCGTGCGGGCAAGAACGTTGTCGTTCAGCGCCGGCATGTCGGTGCGCGCCTTGCGGGTGAGGTCGGTGTCGATCCAGCCGGGCAGGATGGCGTTCACCGTGATGCCATCGGCCGCCCAGGCGGTGGCGAGCGACTTGGTCAGCTGGACAATGCCGCCCTTGGATGCCGCATAGGCCATGTGCAGCGGCATGCCGAAGATCGACAGCATGGAGCCGTTGTTGATGACGCGGCCATGGCCGCTCGCCTTCAGATGCGGATACGCCGCCTTCGCCGCGAGATAGGCGGAGGTGAGGTTGGTGTCGATGACGGTATGCCAATCGGCCTCGGCATAGGTTTCCGGACGGTTGCGGATGTTGGTCCCGGCATTGTTCACCAGGATGTCCAGGCGCCCAAAGCGCGCGATGGTGGCGGCGATCGCGGCCGCGATGGAGGCGGCGTCGGTGATGTCGGTGGCGACAGCCTCTGCCTCGGCACCCAGGGCGCGCAGAGCGGCCACGGCGGCTGCATTCTTGGCCGGGTTGCGGGCTGCGACCATCACCTTCGCCCCGGCCTTCACCAGACCGGTCGCGAAACCAAGCCCGATGCCGCCATTGCCGCCGGTGACGAAGGCGACGCGGCCGGAGAGGTCAAACATGTTTGGCAGCCTTGGTTGTTTCGATCAAAGCGACGAAGCGATGGAACAGGTGGTGGCTGTCGGATGGGCCCGGGCTCGCCTCGGGGTGGTACTGCACCGAGAAGGCCGGGAATTCGTCCGATGCGATGCCCTCGTTGGAGCCGTCGAACAGCGAGACGTGGGTGGCGTGGGCGCTGGCCGGCAGGCTTGCGGGGTCGACGGCGAAACCGTGGTTTTGCGCGGTGATCTCGACCCGGCCGGTCGCGAGGTCGCGCACCGGCTGGTTGGCGCCGCGATGGCCGCGGTCGAGCTTGTAGGTCTTGGCACCAAGGGCGAGGCCCAGGAGCTGGTGCCCGAGGCAGATGCCAAAGACCGGCACGCCCGCCCTCATCACGCCCTGGATGGCGGGGACGGCGTAGGTGCCGGTGGCCGCCGGGTCGCCGGGGCCGTTCGACAGGAACACGCCATCGGGCTTGTGCGCCAGGATCTGCTCCGCCGTGGCGTCGGCGGGGACCACGGTGACGGCGAGGCCGGCGGCGGCAAGGCAGCGGAGGATGTTGCGCTTGGCCCCGTAATCCACCGCGACGACCCGGTGGCGCGGCGCCTCCTGCCTGGGGAAGCCGCCGGGCCAGGCCCAGGTCGCCTCATCCCATTCATAGCTTTGCCGGCAGGACACCTCGCGGGCGAGGTCCATCCCCTCCAGCCCGGGCCAGGCCTGGGCCTGTGCGACCAGCGCAGGGATATCGAAGCGGCCATCGGGTGGGTAGGCGATGACGCCGTTCGGTGCGCCATGGTCGCGGATGCGGGCGGTGAGGGCGCGGGTGTCGATGCCGGAGATACCGGGAACCCCATGGGAGACCAGCCAGGCATCAAGGTGGCGCGTGTTGCGCCAATTGGCCGGTTCGGTGACGC
>JBKJNV010000346.1:0-6510 GCA_046593435.1 Roseomonas sp. | reverse complement strand
TGCCACCCCCCGCAGCCCTGCCGCGGCCGCGTTCGCCACCGTGCGCGGCCCGATGGTGGGCAGGTCCACCAGGCGCGACTGGCCGGGCTTCACCCGCTTGACCAGCACGCCGCCCGGTCCCTCGCGCCGCAGCTCGCCGCACCGCGCGAGCAGCGCATCGGTGCCCTCGATCCCCTCGACGCCGAGCACGAGGCCCTGCTGCACGACGACCGATTGCCCGACATCGACTGCGCCAAGTGCCTTGGCCACCGCAATGCCGCGCGCGATGTCTTCCCGCGCGACCGCATCGGGCGGGCTGCCGGCGAGCAGGCCCGGCTTCTGCAGCAGGTCGGTGAGCAGGTCCTGCGCGCCGATGACGCCGATCCCCTCCTCGCGCAGCACCCGGATCGCCGCTTGCAGCAGGCTGTCATCGCCCTGGAAGGCGGCGCGACCGATGCGTGCGATGATGCCCAGGCCACCCGGGTCCGGGATCAGCGTCATCAGCGAGGGCCGGCGCACATGCCCGGCGAGCACGACCTCGCGCACCTTGCCTTCATGCAGCCATTCCAGCGCCCGACCGGCCTGGCCCATGCGCAGTTCAATGGCGCGCGAAACCTTGAAATCCGCAGCCCGCGCGAAGCCGGCCACCGCGATGACATGCACCGGACGCCCCTGCGCGGTGGCTGCCTCCGCGATACGGTGCGGCAGGTCGCCGCCGCCGGCGATCACGCCGAGCGGCGCCGGCGCACTCATCCGCCCGCGGCCTCGTCCTCATCCTCGCCGATCGGGTCGCGGCCGGCCTTGCACAGGCCACGCTTGGTCGGCGCTGCGATGAAGGCCAGCACCTCCTCCACCTGCGCATCGCCGGCGAAGCGTTCCGCGGCGAGTGCCACCCGGTCGGCGAAAACGCCAGTTTCGCGGAACAGCAGCCGAAACATTGCCCGTAGCGCATGGATCTGCGGCCGCGAGAATCCGCGCCGCTTCAGACCCACCAGGTTCAACCCGATATGGCGCGCGCGATTGCCCATCGCCGCGCCATAGGGGATCACGTCTGCCTCGACGCCGGTCATCCCGCCGATCACCGAATAGCGGCCGATATGGACGAACTGGTGCACCGCCGTGCCGCCGCCCACGAAGACCATGTCATCGATGCGCACATGCCCACCCAGGATCACGTCATTGGCCAGGATGACATGGTGCCCGAGCGTGCAGTCATGCCCGACATGCACCGTCGCCATGATCATGCAGTCGGGGCCGACGGTGGTGACACCCACGCCGCCCACGCTGCCGCGATGGATGGTGACCGCCTCGCGCACCACGGTGCGCGCGCCCACGACACAGCGCGTCGGCTCACCGCGGTACTTCAGGTCCTGCGGCATGAGGCCGATGGTGGCGAAGGGGAAAACGCGCACGCCCTCCCCGATCTCGGTGTGACCGTCGATGACCACGTGCGAGATCAACTCGACACCGGCGGCGAGGCTGACATCGGCGCCGACGGTGCAGAACGGCCCGATGGTTACGCCTTCGGCGATGCGCGCGCCCGGGGCGACGAAAGAGCTGGGCGCGATGATGGCACTGGGGTGTATGGGCATTGTCTACCGGTCCAGGATCATCGCGCCGAAATTGGCTTCGGCAACGAGGATGCCATCGACACGCGCCTCGCCGTTGAACTTCCAGACATTGCCGCGCTTGCGCTCACGCACAACGCGCACGCGCAGCTGGTCGCCGGGGCCGACCGGCTTGCGGAACTTCGCATTCTCGATGGTCATGAAATAGACCAGCTTGCCCTGGGCGTGCGGCCCGAGGCTCTCCACCACCAGCACGGCTGCGGTCTGCGCCATGCACTCGATGATCAGCACGCCGGGCATCACCGGTTCCTGCGGGAAATGGCCCTGGAAGAAATTCTCGTTGATGGTGACGTTCTTGATCCCCGTGCAGCTCTCATCGAGCTTCACATCGACGACGCGGTCCACCAGCAGGAAAGGATAGCGATGGGGGATCGCGCGCATGATCCGCGCGATATCCAAGGTCCCGATCGTCCGCCCCGCGGCGGCTGAGCCGGTCGTGCCGTCATCGAGGGGCGCTTTCGCGCGATCTTCGGTTCCGCTCTCCATGCGCCGCTAGCCCTGTTCCCGTGGTCCGTCGTTCCGCCCGGAAGCGGTGCGGCCTTCGCCAACCGCCTTTTGTCCCGCCGCACTGCGCTCCGCCTCGATCGCCGCATTCGCGACCCGACGGAGTGCTGCCACCTGCCGCCACTTTTCGCGTGAAGGCTGCGCCGGGCTGCCCAGCATGTCCATGCCGGGCTCGACATCCTGCATCACGCCCGACTGCGCGCCGACGCGCGCGCGATCGCCCAGGGTAACGTGCCCGGCGACACCGGCCTGCGCCGCAACGACGACGTAGTCACCAAGCACCGCGGACCCCGCGATCCCCGCCAAAGCGACGATGACGCAGCCCTTGCCGAGCCGCACGTTGTGGCCAACCTGGACCAGATTGTCGAGGCGGCAGCCGGCGCCAAACACCGTATCCCCGCCCGAACCGCGGTCCACGGTCGAATTCGCGCCGATCTCGCAGCCATCGCCCAGGATGACGCGGCCAACCTGCGGCACCGTCACGTGCCGGCCGGTCGCAGGGTCGGTTGCGAAGCCGAAGCCTTCACCGCCAACGCGGGCGCCGGCGTTGAGCACGACCTCGTCCCCGGCAATGGCATGGGTGATCGAGGCGTGGCTATGGATGCGGCAGCGTGCGCCAAGCACCACGCCCGGCCCGACCACCGCGAGCGGATCAAGAATGCAGCCAGCGCCCAGCACCGCCTTCGCGCCGACGACTGCGTGCGCGCCGATCTCGCAGCCCTCCCCGATGCTGGCATCCTCGCCGATGATGGCGCTCGGGTGGATGCCCGGCCGTGCCGGTGGGGCGGGGTGGAACAGCGCCACGACGCGGGCAAAGGCGAGGTAGGGCTGGTCTGCCACCAGCGGGATGCAACCTTCGGGCACCTTGCCCGCCATCGGGGCCGCAAGCACGACCGCACCGGCACGCGACTTCCCCAAAGCCCCGGCGTAGCGGCGATTATCGAGGAAGCTCACATCCTCGGGACCTGCCGATTGCAAGGGCGCGACGCCGGTAAAGGCCCGCTGGCCATCGCCGACCAGGGTCGCCCCGGCAGCGGCCGCAATGGCCGCGAGGCTAAACGGGCCAGCCGTCGCGTGGAAACGCGGGTCGGCGGGCACCCGATCAGTTCCGGCGGGGCGGAGTGGCCGGCGCGGCCGGCGCGGTCGGCGCGGCCGGGCGCGCGGGTGCCGGGGCTGGCGCGGCTGCCGGCACACCCTCCTCAGGCGCCATCGCCACGCGGGTGAGGGACTCGTTCAGCCGCATCGCAACCTCCTCGGTCAGGTCGAAACCAGCATCGTTGAAGATCACGACACCACGCGGCAGCATCATGTTGATGTTCCGGCTGGCCGCCACCTGGCGGATCACGACGCCAAGCGCCTGCTCGATCTGGCTGAGCGCCTGCTGCGCGGCCTGCTCGATGCCGCGCTGGCGGTCGCGGAACACGCGTTGCGCGTCGGTGATCCGGTCCTGCAATTCCCGCTCGCGATTGCGCAGCTGCTCGACGTTGAGCGACGCGCGCTCGGCCCCCAGACGCTGCTGCTCCTCGCGCCAGCGGCCCTGTTCACGCTGGAGATCATCGTTCAGGCGCGTGCGGCGGCGCTCGATCTCCTCGCGCACCTGGGTGAAAGCGTTGGAGACGCGCTGCACCTCAGGCACGTCGACAATGCCGATGATCGCCGTGGGCGGCTGCTGTCCGGGCGGCAGCGGCGGCGGTGCGTCGGTGCGCGTCGGCGGCTGCGCCGGGCGCTGCGGCGGGCGCTGACCGGCCGGCTGTCCAGGCTGCCCAGCCTGCGGCGGGCGCTGGCCGGCGGCGGGCGGCTGCCCGCTGCCCTGGGGCGGACGCTGCTGCCCCCCAGGTACAAACCATTCAGGCTGCTGCGCAAGGACGGGCGTCACGGACAAGACGCCCGCAATCACCAAGGCAAAACGACGAACCATGGGAGTGTCTTTCTCGTCTCTCAGAACCGCGTGCCGAAGCCGAAGCGGAACACCTGGGTGCGGTCGTAGCTTTCCTTCACCAGAGCCTGCGCCAGGTCGATATTGATCAGCCCGATCGGGCTGCGCCAGGAGATACCCACGCCGGCACCGACACGCGGAGAGGAGCTGTCTCGCACCTCCGCCCCGCTGGTGCTGGACGGCAGACCGTAGTTGAGGCCGACATCGGCGAAGACGCGCCCCGTCAGCCCGAGATCGGCCGACACCGGCAGTGGGAAGCGAAGCTCAGTCGTCTGCGTGACCAGGATGCGGCCGCCGAGACTGTCGCGCGTGTTGATGTCGCGCGGGCCGGCGCCACCCACGGCGAAGCCGCGTAAATTCTCCCCGCCAAGGAAGAAGCGGTCCACGATACGGTCATCGCGCTGCCCGAAAGGGTCCAGGCGCCCGGCGCTGCCGGAGACGGCGAGCACATAGTCGCGGTCGCCGAAAAAGCGCTCCAGCGGGATGAAGAACGAGCCGTCCACCCGCGTGCGCAGGTAGCTCACATCGCCGCCAAGCCCGGCGAGGTCGGTGCCGAAGCGCACCACATAACCCGACCGGGGATCGATGCGGTCATCGCGCCGGTCATAGGTCAGCGTCTGGCTCACCTGGCTCAGCAGCGTGCTGCCCTGCTGTTCGCGGATGAAGCGCGAAGCGTTCGAGGCGACATCAAAGACGCGGCGCTGGATCAGCGAATAGCTGACCGACTGGCGCAGGTTTTCGTTGAACTCGTAGCCGAGCCGCAGCGTAAGGCCGGTCCGCTCCTCACGATAGCTCGCGACCGAGAGAAGGTTCCGCTGAATGGCGAATAGATCAATGCCCGCGGCGAGGTTGCGGTCGAGGAATTGCGGGTCTGTGACCGAAATGTCGATCTGGCGGCGACGCTGTCCGATCAGCGCATTGAGGCGCGTGTCGATGCCGGTGCCGAGCAGGTTGCGCTCGCGCAGGCCAACATCGACCAGCGCTCCGGCATCGGTGGAAAATCCACCGCCGAGCGAGACTTCGCCGGTCGCGCGTTCCTGGATCTGCGTGTTCAGGATCACGCGGTCCGGCGCGCTGCCGGGCGTGGCGTTGATCTGCACGTCGCCGAAGTAGCCCAATGCCCGGATGCGCTCGCGCGAGCGGCGAACGAGGGTCGGATTGACCGGATCGCCTTCCGCCACCCGGAATTCACGGCGGATGACGCGGTCCTGCGTCCGCGAGTTGCCCGAGATCTCGATGCGCTCAATGAAGCTGCGCTGGCCTTCCGTGATCTCGAAGGCGATCGCGATGCGCCGCCCCTCGACGTCGCGCGTGACGCGCGGATTGATCTCGGCGAAGGGGAAGCCGCGGGTGGCGAGCGTATCTGTCAGCGCGGCGGTGGCGCGTTCCATCGCGTCGCCATCATACTGATCGCCCTCGGCGATCGGGATGTCACCGCGGATCGAGCTGGCTTCGAGGCCGCGCACGCGGCTGTCCACCGTGATGGCGCCGAAGCGGTACCGGGGACCCTCGTTGATGGTGTAGGTGAGGAAGAAGCCGGTGCGGTCGGGCGCGAGTTCCGCCGTCGCACCCGTGACCTCGGCATCGGCGTAGCCACGGCGCTGGTAATAGCGGCGCAGCAGCTCGCGATCGAGCGCGAGACGCTCCGGCTCATAGACGTCCGAGGTCGAAAGAACGCGATACCAGGCGCTTTCGCGCGTGGAGACGACTTCGCCAAGAGTGCCGTCGGAAAAGGCTGCGTTGCCCACGAAGTTGATCCGCGCGACCAGCGCGATATCGCCCTCGACGATCTCAAAGACGACATCGACCCGATTTTGGTCGAGTTCGATGATCTTGGGCTCGACGCGCGCGTTGAACCGGCCGCGGCGGGCATAGACATCAAGCAGGCGCTGGCGGTCGGCCTGCGCGGCGGCCGGCGTGAAGACAGCGCGGGCGCGCAGCAGTGCTTCGCCGCGCAGCGTATCCTCGGAGACGCGGCGATTGCCCTCGAAGGCTACGCGGTTGACGATGGGATTCTCGACCACGGTCACCTGGACGCGGCCGCCCTGGGGCGTGATCGCGACATCGCGGAACAGGCCGGTGGCGAACAAGGCGCGCAGGCTGCGATCCAGCCGGTCGGCGTCGGCGACATCGCCCACCTGGACCAGCATATAACTGCGGATGGTGTCAGCCTCGATGCGCTGATTGCCAACCACGTCGATGCCGGCAATCCGCGCGCCCGAGGGCGCCGCGGCGGGCGCCGGACGTCGCCCCGGAGGGTTCGGTGATTGCGCCGCCGCGAGGCCGGGCAGCAAAATCAGGATGGCGAGCAGGGTGGCGCGTGCTGGGGACAATCGACTCGGGCCTGTGACGGGGTGCCGGACATTAACCGGAAGGATGCCCAGCGACTACCCTGCGCCCGCACCCGCCACAACCCCCGCGAGGGCAGCCTCAGCCAATCTTGCGATCGGCGCGACCGCGCTC
>JBKJNV010000286.1:0-3662 GCA_046593435.1 Roseomonas sp. | reverse complement strand
TCCAGCATTCGCGCCAGCTCAGCCCTGCGCGCGAATGCTGGATGCTGCGCGCGATGTATCGCTGGCTGAAGCAGGTCGGCTTCACCTTCGCACAGGAGAGCGTGACGGCGGCGCTGGCGGCGCAGCCGGAGGCCGCGCGCATCCTGCTCGACCTGTTCGCAACCCGCTTCAACCCCCTGCTGATCGAGCGCGACGAGACCGCGCTGATCGGGCGGTGGGACGCCATGCTCGACAGCGTCACAAACCCCGATGAGGACCGCATCCTGGGTCGGCTGCGCGGCCTGCTCGACGCCATGCTGCGGACCAACTTTTATCAGCAGAAGCCCTACCTCGCCTTCAAGCTGGACAGCGCGTTGGCCGGGGAGATGCCCCTGCCCCGCCCCTGGCGGGAAATCTTCGTCCATGCCGCGCGCATGGAGGGCTGCCACCTCCGGGCCGGGCCGGTGGCGCGGGGCGGCATCCGCTGGTCCGACCGGCGGGAGGATTTCCGCACCGAGATCCTGGGGCTGATGAAGGCGCAGCGGCTGAAGAACGCCATCATCGTGCCCACCGGCGCGAAGGGCGGCTTCATCCTCAAGCAGGCCCCGGCGGCGACGGACCGCGAGGCGTTCCTCGCCGAGGGCATCGCCTGCTACAAGATCCTGGTCCGCGCGATGCTGGACCTCGCCGACAACTATGTCGGCGCCGGTGTCGTGACGCCGCCGGGCATCATCCGCCGCGACGGCGATGATCCCTACATCGTGGCCGCAGCGGACAAGGGCACCGCGACCTTCTCCGACATCGCGAACGGGTTGAGCGAGGAATACGGCTTCTGGCTTGGCGACGCCTTCGCCTCCGGCGGGTCGCAGGGCTACGACCACAAGGCCATGGGCATCACCGCGCGCGGGGCGTGGGTGATGATCGACCATCATTTCCGCGAGGTGCTGGGGCGTTCGGTGCAGGACGCGCCCTTCACCATGGTGGGCGTCGGCGACATGTCCGGCGACGTCTTCGGCAATGGGCTGCTGGTGAGCAAGCAGACGAAGCTGCTGGCCGCCTTCGACCACCGCCACATCTTCCTCGACCCAGACCCGGACCCGGGGACCAGCTACGATGAGCGCGAGCGGCTGTTCAAGCTGCCGCGCTCCTCCTGGGCGGATTACAACGCCGCGCTGCTGAGTGCGGGCGGTGCGATCCTGCCGCGCAATGCCAAGACCGTCCCGCTCTCGCCCGAGGCGCGGGCGATGCTGGGCATCACCGCCGAACGCGTGGAGCCGTCCGTGGTGATGCGCGCGATCCTGACGGCACAAACGGACCTGCTTTATTTCGGCGGGATCGGCACCTACGTGAAATGCTCCTCCGAATCCCAGGCGGATGCGGGCGACCGCGCCAATGATGCGATCCGGGTGGATGGCGGCGCGATCCGCGCGCGCATCCTGGGCGAGGGTGCCAATCTGGGTGTGACGCAGTTCGGACGGATCGAGGCGGCGCGGGCGGGGGTGCGCATCAATACCGACGCGCTCGACAATTCCGCCGGCGTGTCCACCTCCGACCATGAGGTGAACATCAAGATCCTGCTGTTCGCGGCCGAGGCCGATGGCGCGTTGACGCGGCGCCAGCGCGACGACCTGCTGGGGACGATGCAGGATGAAGTGGGCCGGCTGGTGCTGGCCGATAATCACGACCAGTCGCTCGCTGTCACGCTTGAGGCCGAGGCGGGCGCGGAGGCACTGCCCGCGCAAGGCGCGCTGATGCTGCGGCTGGAAGCGGCGGGGCTGCTCGACCGCGCGGTGGCGAACCTTCCGGACGAGGCTGGGCTGCGCCGCCGCCTGGGCGCCGGAGAGGCGCTGACGCGGCCGGAGATCGCAGCGCTGCTGCCCTTCGCCAAGCTGTGGCTGATCGAGGCCATCGAGAAATCGGACCTGCCCGACGACCCCGCGCTGACCCCGGTGCTGCTGGGCTATTTCCCCATGGCGCTGCGCACGGGTTACGCGCGCTTTGCTGAAACCCACCGGCTGCGTCGCAACCTGGTGGCGACGGTGATGGGCAATGTGGTCGCGAACCGCCTGGGCTGCGCCGCACTCGCGCGGTTGACGGTGGAGGCGAGCCCGGCCGCCGCGGTGCGCGCGGCCTGGGTCGCCTCCGCCTGCTTCATGCTCGAGGATGCAGTGGCGCAGATCGCCGCATGCTCCGCGCCCGAGTCCGCCAAACTCGCGGCGATGAGCACGCTGCGCGGCCTGCATGAAGGCGCGGCGCAGGGGTTGCTCGGCAGCAATGGCACCCTCGGCGCCGCGATCGACGATCTGCGCCCAGGCATCGCAGCACTTCTCGCCGCCGAACCCGCCGGCGATGCAGGCGGCCTGCCGCCGATGGTGGCCGCACTCGTGGCCGGCGCGCGGCACCTCGTGGCCGCACCGGCCGTCGTGCGGCTCGCGGCCAAGGCGGGCGCTTCGCCGGGTGCGGCGGCGGCGGCCTGGCGCGCGGCCGGGCAGGATTATGCGCTGGATGCGCTGCACGCCGCGGCGGTGACGGCGCCCGCACCGGGGGCTTTCGGGGCGCGGGCGCGGGCGATGCTGCTGGGCGACCTGCAGACCATCCAGGCGGGCCTGGCGCAGGCAGCACTCGCCGGTGCGAAGCCCCACGCGCAGGCGGAATCGGCCGCCATGCTGGCACGCGATGCGGCCGCGAGCGGTGATCTCGCCGCGGTCTCGGTCGCGGCACGAACGCTGTCGATGCTGGTGCGATGACGCGAAAGGCCTTCGCCTGGGCGCTGTTCGACTGGGCGAATTCGGCCTTCCCGACGGTGATCTCCACCTTCGTCATCGCGGCCTATTTCGCGCAGGGCATCGCGCCGGACCCGGTGACGGGGCAAGCGCAATGGGGGTGGATGCAGACCCTGGCGGGGCTTGCCATCGCGGTGCTCGCACCATTGATGGGCGCGGTCGCGGATGCCGGTGGGCGGCGGCGGCTGATGCTGCTGTGGTGCATGCTGGTCTGCGCGGCCGCGACCTCCGCGCTGTGGTTCGCCAAGCCCGAGCCTGCCTTCGCCCTGCTGGCCCTGGCGGCCGTGGGCATCGCCACCATCGCCTTCGAAATCGGCACCGTCTTCTACAATTCGATGCTGCCGCAGGTGGCCGCACCCGCGCAGACCGGGCGGGTCTCGGGCCTCGCCTGGGGGCTGGGCTATGCGGGCGGGCTGTGTTGCCTCGCCCTGTGCCTCGCACTCGTGCTGCCCGAGGTGCCGCCCTTCGGCCTCGACCGCGCGGGCAGCGAGCCGGTGCGGGCGGCAGCACTCATCGTCGCCGTCTGGATGCTGGTCTTCGGCTGGCCGGTGCTCCTCGCCCTGCCCGACCCGCCGGCCCATGACCGGCCCGGCTGGGGTGCGGCGGCGCGCGCCGGGCTTGCCGAAATTCGCACCGTGCTGCGCAGCCTGCCGCATTCCCCGGCACTGGCGCGCTTCCTGGTCGCGCGGCTGTTCTACACGGATGGGTTGAACACACTGTTCGCCTTCGGGGCGATCTTCGCGGCCGGCGTCTATGGGTTGAGCTTCGTCGAGATCATGGTCTTCGGCATTGCGCTGAACGTCACCGCGGGGATGGGCGCGGCCGGGTTCGGGCTGGTCGAGGATCGCATCGGCAGCCGCACCACCATCCTGGTCGCGCTCGCGGGCGTCGCGCTGTTTG
>JBKJNV010000317.1:0-5327 GCA_046593435.1 Roseomonas sp. | reverse complement strand
GCCAGTGCCGGGGAGTGGATGATGGGTGATGCCTACGACATCGCGGTGATCGGTGGCGGGATCAATGGCTGCGGCATTGCGCGCGACGCCGCGGGGCGCGGCGTTTCGGTCTTCCTGTGCGAGATGGGAGACCTCGCGAGCGGCACCTCCTCCTGGTCCACCAAGCTTGTGCATGGAGGGCTTCGCTACCTGGAATTCTACGAATTCCGCCTGGTGCGGGAGGCGCTGGCGGAACGCGAGGTCCTGTGGGCGATGGCGCCGCACGTGATCGGCCCACTGCGCTTCGTACTGCCGCACCACCGTGGCCTTCGGCCGGCCTGGCTGCTGCGGCTTGGGCTGTTCCTCTATGACCATCTGGGCGGTCGGGGTCGCCTGCCGGGAACGCGCACGCTGGACCTGCGCACCGATGCGGCGGGCCTCGCGCTCAAGCCGGGGATGTTCCGCAGAGGCTTCGAGTATTCGGATTGTCGCGTCGATGATGCGCGCCTGGTGGTGCTGAACGCAATGGACGCGGCCGCTCGCGGCGCTACCATCGTCACACGCACCGAACTGGTCGGCGGCGCGCGGCGCGATGGCGCGTGGCAACTCGACCTGCGCGATGTGGCGACGGGTACTACGCGCTCCATCGCGGCGCGGAGCGTCGTCAACGCCGCCGGGCCCTGGGTGGCGGAGGTGCTGCGCGGGCGGCTTGGCGTCACGGCACGCGCGCAGGTGCGGCTTGTGCAAGGCTCGCACATCGTGGTGCCCAAATTGTTCGACCATGACCGCGCCTACATCGTCCAGACCGGCGACAAGCGCATCGTGTTCGCGATCCCTTATGAGCGGGATTTCACGCTGGTTGGTACGACGGATCTCGATTACCGCGGTGACCCGGCGAAGGTCGCGGCGACGCCGGCCGAAATCGCCTATTTGTGCGAAGCGGCGAATGCGCATTTCCGGCGGCAGGTCACGCCGCAGGACGTGGTGTGGGCATTCTCCGGCGTGCGGCCGCTGTATGATGACGGGGCGAGCGAGGCGCGGGCGGCCACGCGCGACTATGTCCTGGAGGTCGACGCCCCTGATGGCGCGGCGCCGATCCTGTCGATCTTCGGGGGCAAGATCACCACCTATCGTCGCCTGGCGGAGGCGGTGGTCGCGCGCCTGCTGCCACTGATCGGTGCCGCCACGGCACCCTCCTGGACCGGCGGGGCGGCGTTGCCGGGTGGTGATTTTCCTGTCGATGGGCAAGCAGCACTCGCTGCCCGCCTGCGGGCCGCGGCCCCCGCCATCGCGCCCGAGACCGCCGCCCGCCTCGCTGCGGCCTATGGCACCCGCGCATTCGACATCCTGCGCAGCGGCGGCCTCGGCCAGGATTTTGGCGCCGGGCTGAGTGAAGCGGAACTGACCTACCTCATGGACGCTGAATGGGCGCAGACGGCCGAGGATGTGCTGTGGCGGCGCAGCAAGCTCGGGCTGCGGCTGGGGGCTGCACAGGCCCAGGCGATCGAGGCATGGATGCAGGCCCGAGCCCAGTCGAGTGCTGCCTCAGCGGCGGCGGATGCCGGGCCACGGGACGGATGAAGCCCAGCTGGCCTCCATTTGGATTTGCCCGCCAGGGCGCACGGCGGCGCTGAGCGCCTTCAGCCGCTGCGGCCAAGGCGCCGCAACACCCACAGACCGACCAGCGTGACAGGGGCCAGGTGCCCGAAGGCCAGCGCCCGCGACGCCGAGCACGATGCCCATGATGACCGGCCCGAGGAAGCCGCCGGCATAGCCGCACATGCTGTGCAGGCCCATGGTGGCACCCGGCCGCTCCTTCTTTGCCGCCTGGACCGCGCCCGCGGTCAGCGCTCAGCTGTCGAGGTAGATCGCCGCGTTCCACGCGATGACGCACAGCGCGGCAAGCGGCGCGGAGACCAGCGCCGATCCACCCGCGAGCAGGCCGAAGACCGCGTCGCCGCCCATCGCCAGGCTCACGACGCGCAGCCGTCCGAAGCGCTGCGCCACCTCATTGCCGCTGAGCGAGACGGCGATGCAGAGCAGCCCGGCCACGGTGAAGATCACACTCCGCCCGGGCAGCCACGCCGGCGCGCCGTGCCAGGCGATGGAGGGCGCGAGGAAGGTCACGCCCCAGGCGCGCAGCGCCGCGAGTTCCCCGCTATGGACTGTGTAGCCGGCGATCCAGGCCATGGCGGCGCGGTTGCGCAGCACGGGGCGGAAATCGTGCAGCGCCGTCGGGCTTCGCCCAGCTTCGCGGGGCGGTGCCCGACGGCGCCGACCGCCAATGCGAGCGCCGCGGCCGCGCCACCGAACAGGAAGGCAGCCTCCGGCCCGGCCAGCGCATCGAGCCCGCCCGCGACGGCGAATTCCGGTGCCGTCTCGTCGCGGGTGTCGTGCTCCAGGTGCTCATTGAGGCGGAAATCCTGTGCCGCACGCGCGGCAGTGGATGTGACGAAGTTGCACCCCACCCGGCCATCAGACATCAGGTCGAGCGTCGCCATCAGGCGTGCCAGAATTTTCCGGCAACCGGCTGTGCACAGGGCCGCGGACGCCCGCTAAGCTCACAGCTCCAGAGGAGGCTTCCATGTCCGAACCCTATGCCCGCGACCTCATCGGCTACGGCGCCAATCCACCGCACCCGCAGTGGCCTGGCGATGCCCGCATCGCAGTGAATTTCGTCATGAATTATGAGGAGGGGTCGGAGTACTCCTTCATGGACAATGACGGATGCTCCGAGACGAGCACGGCCGAGGCACCCGTCTCCCCGGTGCCGCAGGGCCAGCGCGATGTGGCCGGCGAGGGCATGTTCGAATTCGGCTCGCGCGTCGGCTTCTGGCGCGTGATGCGCCTGTTCGCCGAGCGCAAGCTGCCGATCACCATCTTCGCCTGCGCCCTCGCACTCGAGCGGCACCCACCGGCGGCGGCCGCAATCCGCGACGCCGGGCATGACATCTGCTGCCATGGCTGGCGCTGGATCGAACACTACAAGCTCACCAAGGAGCAGGAGCGCGAGCATATCCGCCTCGCGATCGAGAGCCTGACGAAGACCATCGGCTCCCGCCCGCTCGGGTGGTATTGCCGCTATGGACCCTCCGTGAACACCCGCGCCCTGGTCACCGAAGAAGGCGGCTTCCTCTACGACAGCGACGCCTACAATGATGAACTGCCCTACTGGGTGCTGCAGGATGGCACCCCGCGGCTGGTGGTGCCCTATTCGCTGGTCACCAATGACAGCAAGTACGGCCGCGGTGTATTCGCAACCTCGGACGACTATTTCACCTTCCTGCGCGACCAGTTCGACATGCTCTACGCCGAGGGTGCGACGGCGCCCAAGATGATGTCGTGCGGGCTGCACCTGCGCACCATCGGCCACCCCGCGCGCGCGGTCGGCCTCGCGCGCTTTCTCGATTACATCCAGGGCCATGACCGGGTCTGGATCCCGCGCCGGCTGGAGATCGCCCAGCACTGGCACAAGACCTTCCCCTACCAGCCGGGGATGGAACAGATCGCCCAGGTGAGCAGCTGATGCGTGCCCTCAGCTGGAGCCTCTGACGCCGGATCGGCACCAGGCACCACTTGCTGCGGGTACTCGACCGGACGGAGCGTCTCGCCGTGCTGATGTGGACGACCGGGCAGAAACCCGAGGGTGACGAGTGGTCCACGCTGCCCGAAGCGGTGATCGTTCAGGAATGACCGCGGGCTAGCCGCGCACGAGGTGGGCTGCCTCCAGGTGCGGCGCGATCGCCCCTGCGAACGAGCTTGTGCGAACGATCGAGCGACACGGCGCGACTGCGGATAGCAACCGCGATGCGCCGGCGCGCAAAGGCACCGAAACATTGCCTGGCCAGGAGCGTTGAGGTTGCATGGACCCGAACGATTTGCTGCCAAATATCCGTCACCTGGAATTCCTTCCGCATATCCGCGACCTTACCATCGCCTATGTGCTCGCGTTCCTGATCGGCTGGAACCGCGAGCGTGAGGAGCGCAGCGCCGGCCTGCGCACCTTCCCACTCGTGGCCATCGCAGCGTGCGGCTTCGTGCTCGCCGCGAAGGGACCGTTGAGCGATGAGCCCGAAGCCATGGCGAAGGTTGTCGAAGGGGTGATTACCGGGATCGGCTTCATCGGCGGCGGCGCGATCCTCAAGGGCGGCGGCGAGGTCCAAGGTACGGCGACCGCGGCATCCCTGTGGGCGACGGGCGCAATCGGCGTTGCGGTCGGCTTGGCAAATTATGATGTCGCCGTGGTCATCAGCGTTTTCACCGTCCTCACGCTCTATCTCCTCAGCCCACTGAAATCGAAGGAGGGTCGTGGATGAGCGCGGAATGCACGCAAGCGGCCGCCTTCTTCGACCCGTCGGTCTCCGCTTGCGGTGCCCTGTCACGCCTCGCTCATCAAGCATGGCGGCCAAGCGGCGTGCGGCGTGGTTGTGAAGGCATTGGCCTCCTGGGCTAAGGCACCCAACTCGTCTCAAGTGGGGCGCCCGGCCGCTCGACCTCGGCAAAGCGCGCTCCTGCCGTGGTCGCTTCGCGTTCCAGCAGGCGCGTGAGTGACCGCAGGTCGCCCACCTCCTCGATCGCGTCGAGGCGGTCGAACAGCGGCGCGACATTCTCCCGCGCCAGGCCAAGCTCGGCGCAGTCGCGGAACTTCTCCCACAGCTCGGCAGGCGACATCGGGTTGTCGCCACCGCGCCCAACCATCTGATTGATGCGCCGCGACAGCCGCCGGCCATCCAGTGTGGTCACGATGACCTCCGCCCCCCACTGATCCGCGCCATCGCGCGGCATGTCGGGGTGCGCGCGGGCACTGGTCAAGGCGAGCAGGCGCAGCACTTCCGGCTCCAGCGCGGCCTGGCCTTCGAAATCCGCGAGGCGCGGCGTGCCGGTCAGCAGAGCCCGCACCACGGCGTATTGCACGCTGAACTTGGCCCCCAGCGGCGTGGTCGGCCGGGGGTTGTCGGTATGCGGCAGGCGGCGCGCATGTGGCAGCACCTCGATCTGCGCGATATCGGCCGCGGTGATCCCCTCCTCCCGCACCAGGCTGAGCATCATGGCAATGGCCGGATGCGTGCTGCCGCAGCAGGGGAACTGCTTCAGCGTGATCCCCGGAGCCTCGACCTCCCAGGGCTTGCCCCAATCGGCGAAGATCCGCGTCGCATCATGCTGGCCCACGCCGTTGTAGACATCGAGGAAGCCCTGGTGGTGCTCCATCACGCCGGGGTTCGCGACAAAACCCTGCTCGGCCATCAGGGCCGCGAGCAGCCCGTTGCGCGCGCAATGCCCGGCATGGAAGGGCTTCGTCATGGTGCCGAAATTGGCCTTGAGACCGGAGGCCATGGACGCCGCGAGCG
>JBKJNV010000279.1:0-5309 GCA_046593435.1 Roseomonas sp. | reverse complement strand
AACATCGATATCGGCGGGCCGGCGATGATCCGCTCGGCGGCCAAGAACCACGCCCATGTCGCGGTGCTGACCGAGCCCGCGCATTTCGCCGAGGTCGCGGCCGAGATCGCCGCCCATGGCGGCACCCTGCTTGCAACCCGCCGGCGCCTGGCTGCCGCCGCCTATGCCCGCACCGCGGCCTATGACGCGGCCATCGCCGCCTGGTTCGCTGAACAGCAGGGTGAAGCCTTCCCACCGCGTCTCGCCATGGCCGGCGTGCTGCGCCAGCACCTGCGCTACGGCGAGAACCCGCACCAGCAGGCCGCCTTCTACGTGACCGAGCGGCGCCCGGGCATCGCCACGGCCACCCAGGCGCAGGGCAAGGAGCTGTCCTACAACAACCTCGGCGACACCGACGCGGCCTTCGAATGCGTGGCCGAGTTCGACCCGCCCACCATCGTCATCGTCAAGCACGCGAACCCCTGCGGCGTGGCCACCGGCGCCACGCTGTCCGCCGCCTGGGACCGGGCGCTTGCCTGCGACCCGACCTCGGCCTTCGGCGGCATCGTTGCGGCCAACCGCACGCTCGACGCAGAGGCAGCCGAGAAGATCACCGCCATCTTCACCGAAGTGGTGGTTGCACCGGATGCCGATGAGGCGGCGCGCGCCATCTTCGCGCGGAAGAAGAACCTGCGCCTGCTGCTGACCGGCGGCCTGCCCGATCCCGCCTCACCGGGGATGATGCTGCGCACCGTCGCGGGTGGCTTCCTCGCGCAGTCGCGTGATGCCGGGCGCATCACGCGCGCGGACCTGCGCGTGGTGACCCGGCGCGCCCCGAGCGAGGCGGAGCTGGACGACCTGATCTTCGCCTTCCGCGTCGGCAAGCACGTGAAGTCCAACGCCATCATCTACGCCAAGGATGGTGCCACGGTCGGCATCGGCGCCGGGCAGATGAGCCGGGTGGACAGCTCCCGCATAGCGGCGTGGAAGGCGGGCGATGCCGCGAAGGGCTCCGTCGTCGCGTCCGATGCGTTCTTCCCCTTCGCCGATGGGCTGCTCGCCGCGGCCGCGGCGGGCGCTGTGGCCGTGATCCAGCCAGGTGGGTCGATGCGGGATGCCGAGGTGATCGCGGCCGCCGATGAGGCGGGGCTGGCCATGGTGTTCACCGGGATGCGACACTTCCGCCATTGAGGGCGACTTGCCGCCCCAGACCGGGGCCGCGATGACGCCTGATACCTTGATCCTTCTGGCTGCGATTGCGCTGGTCTTGGCGCTGATGCTCGTGCTGGTCCTACGCCGGGGGGATACCGAGGGTCTCGCCCGGCTGCAGGAACGCCTGGGCGCGCTGCAGGCCGAACTGCGCGCCGAGGTGCAGCGCGGGACCGCCGAGATCGGCGAAAAGACCGCCGCTTTCACGCTCGACCAGGCCCGCGCCGCCAATCTGGGCCAAGTGGACACGCGGGCGGCCCTTGAGGCCCAAAAATCCGCGCTCAGCGAACAGGTGGCGGGGCTGCAACTGGCGCTCGCCGGCGGCATCGCCGCGCTGCGGACCAGCCTGGCCGAAGCCGAGGCACGCCAGCAGAAGGCCCTGGGCGACCAGCGCGAGGGGTTGAGCGAGCAGGTCGCCGCCCTCAAGCGCGACCTGGCCCAGGCGCTTGCCGACCAGCGAAATTCGCTCACCGAAGCCGAGGCGCGCCAGCAAAAGGCGCTGGGCGAGCAGATGACCACCGCGCGCGACCTGATCGAGACGAAGGCCACCGAAAGCCGCCTGTCGCTGGAAGCGAAGCTGAAGGAAATGCGCGAGGCGAATGAGACCAGCCTCGCCACCATCCAGAAAAGCGTGAACGAGCAACTGGCCAGCGCGGTCGAGAAGCAGATGACGGAAAGCTTCACCCGCGTCATCGACCAGTTCAACGCCATCCAGGCGATGATGGGCAATGTCAGCGCCGTCGCCTCGCAGGTGGGCGACCTCAAGCGGCTGTTCGGCAATGTGAAGACGCGCGGCGGCTGGGGCGAGACGCAGGTCAAGGCGCTGCTCGACGACATCCTGCCGGCCGGGTCCTACGAGACCAATGTGCGGCTGCGCGACGACAGCGCGGATGCGGTGGAATTCGCCATCCTGATGCCGACCACGGGCGAGCAGCGGGTCTTCCTCGCCGTCGATGCGAAATTCCCGGTCGAGGATTACGAGCGACTGATGAATGCCTGGGACGCCGCGGACCCTGTCGCCGAGGCGCAGGCGCGGCGTGGGCTGGAAGTGCGCGTGCGCGGGGAGGCGGCGAAGATTGGGTCGAAATACATCTGCCCGCCGCGCACGGTGGAATTCGGCGTGATGTACCTGCCGACCGAGGGGCTCTACGCGGAAATCGCGCGCATCCCCGGGCTGATCGACGATATCGGCCGCACGCATCGGGTGCTGGTGCTGGGCCCGTCCCTGCTGCCCGCGATGCTGCGCACCATCCAGCTGGGCCATGTGACGCTGGCGCTGTCCAAGAACGCGGAAGGCGTGCGCGAACTGCTCTCGGCTACCAAGGCGGAAATGGGCAAGATAGATGCGGTGCTGACCAGCCTCGGCAAGCAGGTGGGCACCGTGTCCAACACCATCGGCCGCGCGCAGACCCGCACGCGCGCCATCACCCGCAAGCTGCGCGGTGTGGAGGCCATGCCGGGCGATCAATCCGAGACGCTGCTCGAGATCGACGCCGACATCGCCGAGGATGCCGAGCCCTGAGCACGCTGCAGGTCCAGTCCGGCCTCGGCCTGCTCGCCCTGGCATTGCTCGCCTGGGTGCTGGGCGGGTGCCGGCGCGGCGTCTCCGTCCGCGTGGTGGTGGCGGGCCTTGGCATCCAGGTCGCCCTTGCCGCCGCCCTGCTCCACATCCCTGCGTTGCGCGCCATCTTCGCCGCGGCCGGCGACGCGGTAGGCGCACTGCAACGGGCCACCACCACGGGGACCGCGCTGGTCTTCGGCTACCTCGGCGGAGGGCCGCTGCCCTTTGCCGAAGCCGCCCCAGGCGCGAGCTTCATCCTGTTCTTCCAGGCCCTCCCACTGGTCCTGGTGGTCGGCGCGCTGTCCGCACTTCTGTATCACTGGCGCATCCTGCCCTTCATCGTCGGCGCCATGGCCGGGGGGCTCCGCCGCGCCTTCGGGCTGGGCGGCGCCGCAGGGTTTTCGGTCGCCGCCAATGTCTTCGTGGGCATGGTGGAAGCGCCCATGCTCATCCGCCCTTGGCTCGCGCGGCTGACACGGGCGGAGCTGTTCGTGGTGATGGTCGCAGGGCTGGCGACCATCTCCGGCAATACCTTGGTGATCTATGCCGCGATCATCGCGCCGGTCGTCCCCGATGCGGCCGGGCAGTTGATCACCGCGTCGATGATCGCCGCACCCGCCGCGGTGCTGGCAGGGTTACTGATGATCCCGCCCGAGCGCGGCGAGGCGCCGACTGAGGCCGAGGCAGCCGCGCCGCGCCTCTATGCGTCGAGCATGGAAGCGATCGTGGTCGGCACCACCGATGGTCTGCAATTGCTGCTCGGCATCATGGCGTCGCTGATCGTGTTCGTGGCCCTTGTGGCTCTGGTGAACCAAATGCTGGAGCCGGTAACCGGCCTGACGCTTCAGGCCATCGCCGGCTATATCTTCTGGCCGCTCGCCTATGCGATGGGCGTGGGTGCGGATGAGGCCTTCGCCGTCGCCCGCTCGCTCGGCGTGAAGGTCATCATCAATGAGTTCGTCTCCTATCTCGACCTCGCGGCCAATGGGGGCGCGTTGGCGCCGCGCACGCGGCTGATCCTGACCTATGCGCTTTGTGGCTTCACCAATCTGGGCTCGGTCGGCATCATGGTCGCGGGCATGAGTGCCATGTGCCCGGAACGCCGCGCGGATATCGTGCGCCTCGGCCTGCCCTCGCTGGTCGCGGCCTCGATCGCGTGCTGCATGACAGGGGCAGTGGTGGGGATGCTAACGCCATGAGGTTCAACCACGTCGCCAACCGGCTGCACCCGGCGCAGTTCGAAACGGTGGTCGCGCTGTTCACCGAGGCGCTGGGGTTTACGATCCTGCGACGGACGGAACGCTCCATCTGGATGCGCCAGCCCGGCTTCAATATCGACCTGCAATTCAGCCGCAGCGAGACCGCGAACCGCGACGCGGACAAGCTGCGCTCCCAGATTGCTTTCCTGACCGACACGCCGGAGGCAGACCTGCAACGCCTGGCGGAATTCCTCGCCGCGCGCGGCTGCCCGGCCAGTGTCGGCGCCTATTCGCCGCGGGAATTCTACCTCGACGCACCCTCCGCCTTCGTCGATTTCGTCATCGAGGCCATGCGGCCCGAACTCGCCGACTACCCCATCGTGGAGGCTGCGCCATGAGCCACATCGTCCATCGCAACCTCCGCTCCGATCCGCCGCTCGCCGTCTCGGGGCAGGGCATCATCCTGCGCGACGCGGCCGGGCGTGAGATCATCGATGGTTCGGGCGGCGCGGCGGTGGCCTGCCTCGGCCATGGGCACCCCAAGGTCATCGCCGCGATGAAGGCGCAGATCGACCGGCTCTGCTACGCGCACACCTCGCTGTTTTCCTGCGACAGCGCGGAACGCCTCGCCGACCAGATGGTGGGCCATGCGCCGGGCGGGCTGACGCATGCCTACTTCTGCTCCTCGGGGAGCGAGGGCAACGAGGCCGCCTACAAGATGGCGCGGCAATATTTTTTGGAGATCGGCCAGCCGCAGCGGCGCCACTTCATCGCGCGCCGGCAGAGCTATCATGGCAATACGCTGGGCGCGCTGTCCGCCTCGGGCAATGCGGCGCGGCGCGCGCCTTATGCGCCGATCCTCTCGCCGGCCTTCAGCCATGTCTCGCCCTGCTACGCCTATCGCGACCGCGCGACGAATGAGGATGACGCAGCCTATGTCGCGCGCCTGGCCGCCGAGTTGGAGGCGGAGTTCCAACGCCTGGGTCCGGACAGTGTCATCGCCTTCATCGCGGAGACGGTGGTGGGCGCCACACTGGGCTGCGTCACCGCCGTGCCGGGCTATTTCCCCGCCATGCGAACAGTCTGCGAGCGCCACGGCGCGCTGTTGATCCTCGATGAGGTGATGAGCGGGGTGGGGCGCTGCGGCACCATGCACGCCTGGGAGGCGGAGGGCACACCGCCCGACATCCAGATCATCGCCAAGGGCCTGGGTGGCGGCTACCAGCCGATCGGCGGCATCCTGGTGCATGGCCGCGTGATCGCGGGCCTCACCGGCGGCACCGGCACCTTCCAGCACGGTCACACCTACCAGGCCCATCCGGTGGCCTGCGCGGCGGCTTTGGCGGTGCAGGAGGTGATCG
>JBKJNV010000270.1:0-4943 GCA_046593435.1 Roseomonas sp. | reverse complement strand
GGCATTGATGGCGGCGAGCGTGTTCGCCACCGCCATGCCCAGGTCATTGTGGTTGTGCGCGGAGAAGCCGACCGTGTCCGCACCCGGCACACGCTCGCGCAGGTCGCGGAAGATGGCGCCGATATCGGCCGGCATGGAGTAGCCGACGGTGTCGGGGATGTTGATGGTGGTCGCACCCGCCTTGATCGCGGCCTCGACGCAGCGGCAGAGGAAATCCGGGTCGGAACGGGAACCATCCTCGGCCGACCATTCAACGTCATCCGAGTGCTGGCGGCCGAGGGTGACGGAGGTGGTGGTGAGGTCCACCACCTCGTCGCGGCTCATGCGCAGCTTGACGCGCATGTGGAGTTCCGAGGTGGCGAGTACGATGTGGATGCGCTTGCGCGCGGCGGGCTTCAGCGCCTCGGCGGAGCGCAGGATGTCAGCGGGGTTGGCGCGGCCGAGGCTTGCGACCACCGGGCCATCCTTGCCGAAGAGCTGGGCGATGGAGCGGACGGATTCGAAATCGCCGGGCGAAGCGATGGCGAAGCCGGCCTCGATCACGTCCACGCCGAGTTCGTGCAGGGCCTCGGCCATACGCAGCTTCTCCTCGAGGTTCATCGAGAAGCCGGGGGATTGCTCGCCGTCGCGGAGCGTGGTGTCGAAGAAGATGATGCGGTCGGGGTCCAGCGTGCCGAAGCTGGGATGGGTGACGGGCATGGGGCGTGTTCCTTGGCTGATGACTGCGTGCGTTCCTGCGGACCCCTGAGCAAGCCGGCACTGGTGGCCGGTGTGGCGGCTCAGGGGCGGGTAAGTCGAAGGAGCAGCGGACGCGCGGTATCGCGGGCGGGGTGCCCGGTGTTCAGCCCAGCGCAGGGGGCGGGGTGCGTCATCGTAGCGAAGAGTAGCGGAGGGCGGCCGGGGGATGCAAGACGAACCCCCGGCCTGGTTGCTCAGCGCAGTGGGAAGCCCAGGCGCTCGATCGCCGCGCGCATCTTGTCGCGCCCAGAGAGCGCCTTGAGCGAGCCCAGGCGGGAGATCACGCGTTGGGTCCAGTTGGCCGAGGCCATCTCGTTGCGCGCTGTGAAGGCTTCCATGCGCGTGTCGTAGGCCGCGCGTTCAGCCTGCTCATTCACGCTGTCGTAGCGGCCGTGGTGCAGGACGACGGCCTGTGGCAGGCGGGGCTTCACCTCGCCCTCGGCACCTTCGCGGGCATGGCCCACGCAGAGGCCGAACACGCCCATCACGCATGGCGGCAGGCCAAGCAGGCGGGCGACACGCTCGGGGTCATTGCGCAGCGCGCCGATATAGACGGTGGACAGGCCGAGGGATTCAGCCGCGACCACCGCGTTCTGCGCGGCGAGTGCTGCGTCGATGGCCGCGACGAGGAAGGATTCCAGAAAGGGCTGGCCGACGAGCTCTACGCCCTCCTGCTCCGCCATGCGGCCATTACGCGAGGCATCGGCGAGGAAGACCAGAAACAGCGGCGACTGCATGATGTGCTTCTGGTTGTTCGCCACCTCAGCGAGTTCCGCGCGCACCGCGGGGTCATCGACCTTGATGACCGACCAGGTCTGGAGGTTGGAGCTGGTGGCCGCCGACTGTGCGGCCGCGATCAGCGTCTCCAGCGTGCCGTCGGGCAGCGCATCGGCGCGGTAGCCGCGCACGGAGCGGTGCGAGAGCAACAGGTCCATGGTGCTGTTCCACGGGCCTGCGGCCGGCAGCGCATCCGCGCCGTAGCGCGCCGCGAGCGCGCGCGTCTTGGTCTCCGCGCCCGTGTTCGATCCGTCCATCGTCGCTGATCCTCGCTCTCGGTCGTTATCGCTCAAAAGAATGGCCCCGCCTTGCCGGCAGGGCCAATAGACAAAAACAAAAGAAAGGGGTGCGGGGGAATTCCTTCCCCCGCCCTTGCTTCTTACTCCGCCGCCGGCAGCGCCGGCTGCGCGGGCGCCAGCCGCCCCTTATCCCGCTGCGACGCGATCGCGCGCAGCCGGTTCATCACCGACCCCGTTCCTGCCGGGATCAGGCGCCCGACAATCACGTTCTCCTTCAGCCCGCTCAGCACATCCACCTTGCCGGCGGTCGCCGCTTCGGTGAGCACGCGGGTCGTCTCCTGGAAGGAGGCGGCCGAGATGAACGACGTGGTTTGCAGCGACGCCTTGGTGATGCCCTGGAGCACCGGCTCCGCGACCGCGGGGCGTTCCTTCGCGAGCAGCCGCTTCTCGTTCTCGATCTCGAACTCGATGCGGTCCACCTGTTCGCCGATCAGGTAGGTGGTGTCCCCGGCGTCGAGCACTTCGACCTTCTGCAGCATCTGGCGAACGATCACCTCAATGTGCTTGTCGTTGATCTTCACGCCCTGCAGCCGATAGACCTCCTGGATCTGGTCCACGAGGTAATCGGCCAGCTTCTCCACGCCGAGCACGCGCAGAATATCGTGCGGCACGCGGGGTCCATCGACCAGCGGGTCGCCCTTCTTCACGTAGTCGCCTTCCTGCACCGACACGTGCTTACCCTTGGGGACCAGGTATTCGCGCGGCACCGCCGGCTCGTCGCCGATCTGCTCGGGCGTGACCAGGACGCGGCGCTTGGCCTTGTAGTCCTTGCCGAATTCCACGCGGCCATCGACATCGGCGATAATCGCGTGATCCTTCGGGCGGCGGGCCTCGAACAGTTCGGCCACGCGCGGCAGACCACCGGTGATGTCGCGCGTCTTGGAGGATTCACGCGGCATGCGGGCAATGACGTCGCCGGCATGGACCATGGCGTTGTTCTCGACACCGACGATGGTCCCCGGCGTGAGGAAGTAGATGGCGTCGCCGCCACCGTCGCGCTTGAGCACATTGCCCTTCGCGTCGCGCAGGATCAGGCGCGGGCGAAGATCGACCTGCTTGCCGGTCGACTTGTACTCGACCACTTCCTTGTAGGAGAGGCCGGTCACTTCGTCCGACCGCTCCATCTGGGTCACGCCGTCGAGCAGGTCGCCATGCTCCACGGAACCGCCGATCTCGGTGATGATCGGAAGGGTGAAGGGGTCCCATTCAGCCAGCTTCTGGGCGCGCTGCACCTCAGCCCCGTCCTCGACCAGCAGCTTCGCGCCGTAGGGCACGCGGAAGCGGCCACGCTCGCGCCCGTTCGGGTCGAGCAGCGCCACTTCGCAGTTGCGCGACATGACGATGGTCGCACCGAGGCTGTTGGTGACGATCAGGCGGTTGGTGAAGCGCACCGTCGCATCGGTGGTCGCCTCGACCGCGGATTGCTCCGCACCGCGCTGCGCAGCGCCGCCGATGTGGAAGGTGCGCATGGTCAGCTGCGTGCCCGGCTCGCCGATCGACTGCGCGGCGATGACGCCCACCGCCTCACCGACATTGACGGGCGTACCGCGGGCGAGGTCGCGCCCATAGCACATGGCGCACACGCCCACGCGCGCATCGCAGGTGAGCACGGAGCGGATCTTCATCTGCTCCACGCCCGCCTTTTCGATGCGCTCGGCATCGGGCTCATCGAGCAGGGTCCCGCGCGAGACCAGCAGCGCGCCGGTCGCGGGGTCCATCACGTCTTCCTGGGCGGTGCGGCCGAGGATGCGTTCGGACAGCGAGGAGACGACTTCGCCGCCATCCATCGCCGCACGCACGCTCAAGCCGCGCTCCGTGCCGCAATCGAGATCGACGATGATGCAATCCTGCGCGACGTCCACCAGGCGCCGCGTCAGGTAGCCGGAGTTCGCGGTCTTTAGCGCGGTGTCAGCCAGACCTTTACGTGCGCCGTGGGTGGAGTTGAAGTACTCCAGCACGGTCAGGCCTTCCTTGAAGCAATGGATGATCGGCTGCTCGATGATCTCGCCCGAGGGCTTGGCCATCAGGCCGCGCATGCCGGCCAGCTGGCGCATCTGCGCCGGCGAGCCACGCGCACCGGAATGCGACATCATCCACACTGAGTTGGTGGGCGTGCCGACCTCCTGCTTGGAGATCTCCTTCATCATCGCCTGGGCGACGGTTTCGGTGCAGCGCGACCAGGCATCGACGACCTTGTTGTAGCGTTCGCCGGCGGTGATCAGGCCGTCGAGGTATTGCTGCTCGAACTCCTTCACCTCGTCCTTCGTCTTGGCGATGAGCACCGGCTTGCTGTCGGGGATCATCATGTCGTCCTTGCCGAACGAAATGCCCG
Organism: Roseomonas sp.; assembly: GCA_046593435.1. Classification (GTDB taxonomy): domain Bacteria; phylum Pseudomonadota; class Alphaproteobacteria; order Acetobacterales; family Acetobacteraceae; genus Plastoroseomonas. The sequence goes on along the minus strand of JBKJNV010000270.1, from coordinate 797 downwards.
CCTTGGCCGCCTGCCGGAAGCCGAGACCCATGAGCCGGTCGGCGAAGATCACGCTCTCCTTCTGGCCGCAATGACGGTAGACGGCGTCGATCACGTCAGAGATGTTCTTCTTGATCAGCTGGCGGTTCACCAGGCTGAACGGCACGTTCTGATGCAGCGGCAGCAACGCGCCCATCATCGCGCGGCCTGGCGTGGTAACCACGCGCACCGTCAGCGGCTTGCCCTCGGCATCGACCGTGCGCAGCCGGTAGCGGATCTTGGTGTGCACGGTGATGTGGCCATTGGCGAGCGATTGCTCGACCTCACCCATATCGGCGAAGGCCGGGGCCTTGTTCTCCTCGGCCACGCGGAATTCGGGCGATTCGAGGCTGAGGTAGTACAGCCCCAGCACGATGTCCTGGCTGGGCACGATGATCGGCTTGCCGTTCGCGGGCGAGAGGATGTTGTTCGTGCTCATCATCAGCACGCGTGCCTCAAGCTGAGCCTCGAGCGAGAGCGGCACGTGGACCGCCATCTGGTCGCCGTCGAAATCCGCGTTGAAGGCGGTGCAGACCAGCGGGTGCAGCTGGATGGCCTTGCCCTCGACCAGGATCGGCTCGAAGGCCTGGATGCCCAGGCGGTGCAGCGTCGGCGCACGGTTCAGCAGCACCGGGTGCTCGCGGATGACCTCGTCCAGGATATCCCAGACCTCGGGCTTCTCCTTCTCGACCAGCTTCTTGGCCTGCTTGACCGTGGTCGAGTAGCCCTTGGCGTCGAGGCGCGCATAGATGAACGGCTTGAACAGCTCGAGCGCCATC
>JBKJNV010000209.1:0-13874 GCA_046593435.1 Roseomonas sp. | reverse complement strand
CGCGGCATCCCCGCTCCCCGGTGTCCGCCACAGCGGCAGCGCTGTGTTGGTGGTCGAAAGCATGAGGCCCAGGTCTGCGGGAGAGAGCCCCGCGCAGGCCGGCAGCGCCGCCAGCTGGCCGAGCGTCTTCGCCCCGGTCAGCAGCGCCTCGATCAAGGCAGCCGTCGCGGCTGCCGGCAGTTCCGCCTTGCCGGCAATGGTCTGGATCGACATCTCGACATGGGCTGGCGCGAGCAGAAGCGCGAAGGGCAGATGCGCCAGCATCGCACGCCCACCGGGCCGCTTGCCCTTGATGAAGACGTCGCGACGGAAGCGGCGCATCAGGAACAGATCCATCATGAAGTCGGTATCCAGCCCCGGCGGCAGGCCCTCGAGCATCTTGCGCTGTTCGGGGCGAAGGTTGAGCTCGGGGGCCACCTCGGCAGGCACCGCGCTGCCCACATAGTCGAGCCTCGCCGGCACCATTGCCGCGCGCACATCGGCGCCGAAGGCCGGGCGCCAGAAGCCGGTGCCGTATTCATGCGCGAGGTAGGCGGACATGCCGTCGGAGTAGCCGGTCAGCCGCTCCAGCATTTTCTCCGCAGGCAAATAGCGCGCGCCCGCCCCGGCCAGGGTCTTGACGATATCCACCGCCGCGCGCGCCCGCGCCGCTTCGGAGCCAGTGCTGGCCGCCATGCCCTGCGCCATCAGCCGCTGCAACACGATGCTGTCCGAGAAGCCGGGCAGCGAGTTGTAGCCGATCAGCAGCATCCCGCCCGGCTTGAGGCGGGAGCCGAGCAGCCGCACGATGCCGTCCCGCACCGCATCGGGCACCCAGGTCCAGACGCCATACAGGATGATGAGATCGGCCTCGGGCAGCGTCCGCGCCAGCGCGGCCTCATCGAGGGCGGCGACATCCGCCTCATGGAAATGCAGGTTCGCGAGCCCGGCTTCCTCGGCAATTTCGCGCGCCTCGGCGATGTGCGCCGGCTGCAGGTCAAGGCCATGCACATCCCAGCCAGGATTGGCCGCGGCCAGCACCGTCGCGGTCACGCCGCGGCCGCAGCCGATATCGATGACCGTCAGGCGTTCCTGCTCCGGGTTCCAGACCGCATCCTGCAAGGCGGCGGCCAGGCGCAGCCGGGCGGGGACCGTCTCGTCCTGGAAGGCCGCGAGGTAGCGGATATCCGCCGCCGCGTAGCTGTCCTTCATCCCGCCGCTCACGCGCGGAGGTCCGGGGTCTGGTGTGCCAGCATCATGTCACTTCCTGCGGTTCGAAAATCGCATCGCGCGCATGGCCGGTGCGCGGCTTCGCCGTCGCTGGCCAGGACGACCAGCCAAGCTGGGTATTGCCCCCCAACGTCGCCTGCGGCACCTCCTCGGCCTTGAGGAGGAGGTTGACCGCGAAGCCGGTGTCCAGGCCCACGAACAGGCGCGCGAGGTCGGTCACGCGCTTGAACATCGGCCGGCCCGGCAACAGCGCCTCGAATTCCTCGCGCGTCAGGGGGCCGATGCGGATGATGAAGCGCGCCTGCGCGTCCCACACCTGCGCGCCCAGCACCGCGGTGGTGCCCAGGCCGCAATGCTGCGGCGCGCCACGACCGAGCGGCATGCGCGTCTGCTCGGTGGCCGGCAGGCGCATCCATCCGCCGGCGAATTCCTCGATCTCGACGGCGCGTTCCGTCTCCGCCTCGAGCATGCCGCGCAGGCGTTCGGCGCTGCGGCTGCGCGAGGCCAGATTGCCCGAGTGATACAGCACCGCATCGAGCGGCAGCGCCATGCGCCCCTCGAGCCCCGGGGTTGCCATCCCGATCGCGGCGGCGAGCGCGCGGCGCGCGGGTTCGGGGTTGCGCGTGGGCCGGTACTTGGTGCCCGCCTCGGTCAAGGCACCCGCCATGCGCCGCGCCAGCAGGTCCATGAAGGCGTTCAACGCGCGGGAGCGCTTGCGCACCTCGCCGGCGACGATGGCGGTGTGGTGTCGCGGCAGCACCCCGCCTGGCCCGATCAGCCCGAAGGTGCCGAGCGTGATCTGGCCCTCCTCGGGCTTGGCCTGCACCACCGCGCCCGCTGGCGCGCCAAGCCGCACAGGCGAGCGGAAATCCAGATCGCGCGGGGCCTTCTTCGCGACGCGCGCAGTGATGGCCGCGGCCTCGTCCGGGTGGAACCGGGTCGGCTCGCGCGCGAGCAGCCCCACCGGCGAGAGGATGCGAAGCGAGGGCGAGGGCTTGGGCTCGCCCGCGCCAACTTCGGGGCCTGCGATAGTGCGCACCGGGGCAGCAGTTGCCGCCGGGCGTTCAGGGCCTTCCAGCACGCCGAAGCGGGGCGCATTCATGGTCTTGTCCAGCGCCTCATCGAGCAGCGAGGCCATGCTGGCCGGGGCCGCCGTTTGCGACTCTTCCGGTGCCTCGTCGCTCACAGCAGCACCCGGGTCCCGCTCCGCGCGGGGAAGCGGGCCGCAACCCCGGGGCGCCCGCGCAGCACCGCCGCCACGCGCGAGAAGGCATTGATCGAGACCTGCACCGCAAGGAAGCGTTCCAGCACCTGTGCCATGGGGTACAGGCCGGCGGACTGCCAGACCTGCTGGTCGAAGGTGAGCGTCACCTCCAGCCCGCGCACGAAGGCGCCTGCGCGCCCGCCCGGCAGGCGCGCCACACCTGGCTTGCTGTCGATGGCGAGCAGTGCGCCGAGTGCGGCACGGCTTTCGGCAGAATCGCGCAGGTCATGCAGGCGCAGCAATTCCCGCAACGCATGCGCGGCCGACCCACCTCCGGCAATGCTCAGATGGTTGAGCGCGAGGTGGGAGATCAGCTTCCACGCGCTGCGTTCGAGAAGGTTCGGCCGCAGCGTCGGCGTCGGCGGCGACAGGCAGTCGATCGCCTTGATGGGGGGGCCGCCTTCCACCATGCGCAGCTGCGGCTGGCCGCCGCCAAAGGGCAGCATCGAGGGCAGGTCGCGGTTGCAGCACAGCGCCTCGACCGTGAGCACGCCATCGGCAGGCATCGACGGGTCGAAGGCCAGGTCACGCAGGGAAATCATCGTCTCCGTGCCGGTGATCGGCGGGGTTGCCGGGTCGCGCGTCGCGATGAAGGTGATCTCGGCGACGGTCGCGTCCTCGGTGTCCGATCCCAGCCGGTAGAAGGGCATCACCTCCCGGATGGAGCCGTCGGAGCGGCTTTCGCGCACCGCCTCCACCGAATAGATCTCGAGTGCGACCGGGCGCCGCGCATCGGGCACGGCGCGGAACTCGGAAACCGTGCCGTCGAGTGCGACCGGCTCGCAGCGGTGCGGGAACAGGTTGATCGCGGGTGTGCAGCCGAGTGCGAAGGTCTCCGCGTTGATCACGCGCTCCAGCTCGGCCGCCGGGCGTGAGAGGTAGAAGAAAACCTCCAGCTTGTCGCTCCCCTGCACCAGGGTGCGGGCGGCGAGACCGGTGATGTCGAGGTAGTGGAATTTCTCGGGGAAGGCGAAATATTCGGTCAGCAGGCGGTGCCCGGCGAAGGCACGGCGCGGCCACGGGAGTGCGGCCTCATCCTCGGCATAGGCGCCCACGGAAACGCATTCGGGCCCCAGCAGCGTCGGCGCCGCATCCAGCGCGCTGTCGGCGAGTGCGATGCCGGTGGTCGCGGTGCCGATCAGCTCCATCAGCAGCGCGGCCTGGGCGCCCACGCCGCGCAGGTGGAAGCGCAGCTTGTCGACACCGAGCTGGGCGAAGGTTATGTCGGGCGTCTTGGTCTTCAGCGTCAGGCGCAGGCAGGCCTGGGCACCTGGCGCGCGCGGATTGGTGGGTGCGGCGATGGGCTGGCCGGACAGCCGCGCCGCCTCGATCTCGATCGGCCACAGGGTAACATCGTGGCAGGTGGCGAAGCGCACCGGCTCACCGCGCACGGGCTCGGTCTCCAGCAGCAGGCCGCGCTTGACCACCACCGCCTCGGGCGCCTCCGGCGGGCCATGCAGGCGCACCGTGGTCATCGAAGGCACCGGTGCCAGGAGTTGCGGCGAGAGCATCTCCAGCAGCGCGTCCGACAGCTCGGGCAGCTCGTCATCCAGCCGTTTGACGACACGGGCGCCGAGGAAGGCAACACCTTCCAGCAGACGCTCCACATAGGGGTCATCGACCGCGTCGGGTGTCACGCGCAGGCGCGCGGCGACCTTCGGATAGGCATCGGCGAATTCACCCGCCAGCTTGCGGATGGCAGCGAGCTCGCGGTTGTAATAGGGCAGCAGCGTATCGGACACGGCACCATCCCAAGGTCAAAAGGCGCAGCGCTGGCGCGGCGGGATCATCCCGTGCTTGCTGGCGCCAAGTCTAGAGCACTATCCGCCTACGGTGCGGATTTCATGATGTCGAAAGCATTGCATCAGCCTGTCGCGAGCGGCTTCGCGCACCAGGTCGCTGCTGCGTCCCTCAGCCCTCGGTCACGGAGATGTCGAGGGTGGAGGGGCGCACCACGGTTTCGAAGCTGATCTGCTCCGGCACCGGGTCGGTGCGCAGCACCGCCTCGATCCGCAGGCGCAGGACGCGGTCGATCGCCTCGCGCGAGGCGTCGCGCAGCTGCACCTTCACCTGCATCAGCCGCGGCTCATAGCGCCGGATCGTCGCCTCGATCTCACGCGCGACGCCAAGCCGGCGCTGCTCCTCGCTGAAGGCGCCCGCGGTCGGGTCCGGCACGCCGTAGCCCACCGGAGAGACGGCAAGTTCCGTCAGCCCAGGTGGCGTCGGCACGCGCCGACGCCGGGCGTTCAGCAGCGTCTCCATGTCGCGCCGCACTGCGCCGCGCAGGATCTCGATGGCGTAGCCCTGGGTGAGCGGCGGATCGGCCGGCGCATCGGGATCGGCGTCGAGCAGCCGGTCCAGCAGGGGCAGGCGGATGCGCGCCCCCGCATTCTTGTCATTGCGCCGCGTGTCGCTCATCGCCGCGGGCTCAGTCGTTGAAGGTGAGTTCGGTGATTTCGGCCATCGGCACCGCATCCTCGCCCACCAGCATCAGGCGCTGGCCCAGGCCGCGTACGGGACCCTTCTCGGCGTCTGTCCAATCCGTGTTGCGGCCCAGGCGCAGCGGCGAGGGCATGTCCTTCGTCGTCCAGGGGTAGATGTTGGGCAGGTAGACCACGCCCTCCGTCCCGTCCTTGGTCTCGATCGCGGCGCGGCGCCAGAACAGGTCGCGCGGACGGCGCGGCGCATCGAACGACAAGGAGCGCAGGCGTTCCACCGGCACCCACATGTAGTCGCCACCGGTGGTGATCACCTCGAGAATCGGCGCGAAGATATCATCCGCATCGCGCAGGTCATCGAAGGCCACGTCGCCATGCTTGCCCGAGACGCGGCCGCGCTTCGCCTCCGCCTCGGCGGCCGACGCGTTCGCACCCGCGATGTCGCCGGCGCGCAACTGCACCAGCGCCTGCATGGCGGCCTTCTGCGCCTCGGTCGGGTCATCGCCCTGGAACTTCGGCAGCCGGCCTTCGGCGAAGGTCTGGCGGCGCCATTCCTCGGCGCGGATCAGGCAGCGGAATTCCAGCACCGCGGGGGAGGGTTCGTCGAGGATGACGGCGTCGAGCGCGCGGTCTGCCTTCTCGACCTCGCCGGCGAAGATCTGCATCTCCGCGAGCATCCAGCGCAGGCCGGGTTCGCGGGGTGCTGCCTTGACGGCGGCGATGGCGGCGGCAACCGCGCCGTCGATGTCGCCACTGGTGAATGCTTCGCCTGTTGTCGTCATGCCGACCTCGCCGCCTGAAGATCCGTCACCAGCCGGAAAGAGGCACCGACCTCATCGAGCTGGTAATGGGGTTGAAGATGAATCACGCAGCCGAAGACGCCGGGCTTGCCGGGCTTTTCGACCACTTCGACCTTGGCCTCGCGCAAGGGGTAGCGCGCACCACGATCATTGCCCGCCGACATGTCGGCGAATTTCTGCAACCATGCCTGAAGCCGCTTCTGGATCTGGTCCGCATCCTGGAAGGAGCCGACCATGTCGCGCCCCATCAGCTTCAGGCAATGCGCGAAGCGGGACATGCACAACAGCGCGTTGAACTGCGCCGACAGGCGCTGGTTCGCATTGGCGATGTCCGAATTCATCCGCGGCGGGACGTGGATGGACGGCATGGCGCCGAAGCTCGCCTCGCCCAGCCCCTCAAGGCCCACGAGCGGTACCAGCCCGCCCTCGACCGCCTGGCGCTCCTGGTCGTCGGTTAGCGCGAGTTCCATCGGCGGGCGCAGCGGCGCGCCCACCGGGTCGGCGAAGTGCCGCTCACTGGGCAGGGTCGCGATGACGCCGCCCTGAGGTTCGTAGTCGATGCTCGCGCCGCGGATATCGGCCGGCCAGTTGGATATGGCGAAAGAGCGTATCGCGGCGGCCGCCAGCGCGAAGCCGGCATTGGTCCAGACCCGGGATGCGGTGTCGGGCGCGTATTCGCGATAGCGAAAGCGGTCGGCCCGGGTGCCGTCATCGGCCCAGGGAGGCCGCGCGGCCATGCGCGGCAGCACGACGCAGAGAAAGCGCGTGTCATCGCGCGTCTGCAGGCTGCGCCAGCGCATCCGGTCGGAACTGCGCAGCGGCTCCGCGATGTCGGAATGCGCACCCACCTCACCCCATGTGTCGAAGCCGACCAGGGCAGGGTGTGCGGCGATGACGGTGGGCGCGAAGGATGCGGCGGCAACGGCGGACAGGCCATCAAGACCGCTCACATCATCGGTCGGGCTGCCGGGGCCGGGCATGTGCCGGACCTCGTAATCCGCCATCAGCATGGAAAAGGGCTCGCCGCCCGGTGTGCCGAACTCGCCCTCATAGATGGTGCGGAACAGCGCGCTCTGATCGAAATCAGATGATTTGTCGAAGTCGCGGCAGATCTCCGGCCAGCGCGCGTTGAGCACGCGCACCTTCACCTTGGCGCCGAAGGGCACCTGGTCCGCCAGCCAGTGCAGGCCGCGCCAGGAACCCTCCAGGCGGCGGAAGCGTTCATGGTGCAGAATGGCGTCGATCTGGGTGCTGATGAGCCGGTCGATGGCAGCGATGTCGCGATCGATCGAGGCTTCCAGGCGCTGCATGGCCAGCCGCTTGCCGCGCCGCGAACCATCATGGCGGAGCAGATCGGGCAGGCGATTGCCGCACCACAGCTCAAGTGCTGCGACCGGCGCGGCACCGGCGATCATGTACGCGAGATCAGCGCCCGTCTCCGTGAAGCCCGGCCCGTAGAAATCGCCGGACAGGATTCGCGCGCGGAGCGCGGGGCGCGCCGCTACCGCCGCGCCCCCCATCGATGTGGGGGGCGCGCTTTCCACGACGGCCAAGCCGTCTGGCCCAGGGCCCATGGAGCCCGCCCCCCTTCAGGACGTCTTTACGACGTCTTCAAGACTTCTTTGGAATCCGCGCCACCATGCGCATGGAGGTCGAGAGTTCCTCCATCTGCAGCCACGGGCGCAGGTAGGCCACGGCGTTGTAGACGCCCGGCTTGCCGGGGACTTCCTTCACCTCAATCTTCGCTTCGCGCAGCGGATAGCGGGCGCGCATTTCCTGCCCGCCGCCTTCCGATGCGTTGACGTAGTTGCGGATCCAGCGGTTCAGCCAATTCTCGACATCGGTCGCCTCCATGAAGGAGCCGATCTTGTCCCGCGCCATCACCTTGAGGAAGTGCGCGAAGCGGCTGGTCGCCATCAGGTAGGGCAGGCGGGCGGAAATCGCCGCATTCGCCGTCGCCTCAGGGCGGTCGTACTTCTTCGGCTTCTGCACGGACTGGCCACCGAAGAACACGGCGTAATCGGTGTTCTTGTAGTGGCAGAGCGGCAGGAAGCCGAGCCCCGAGAGCTCCGCCTCGCGACGATCGGTGATGCCGATCTCGGTCGGGCACTGCTGATCGGTATCGCCGTCATCGGACTTGAAGACGTGCGTGGGAAGGTTCGAGACCTTGCCGCCGCCCTCGGCGCCGCGGATCGCGGTGCAGAAGCCGTACTGCGCGAAGGCGTCCGTCATGCGCGCAGCCATGACATAGGCCGCGCTCATCCAGTTGTAGCTCTCGTGATCCATCTGCTTCGCATTGCCGGCGGCGTCGAACTCGGCTTCCTCGTAGTTGAACTCTTCGACCGGCTTGGTCGCGGAGCCATAGGGAAGCCGGGCGATGGTGCGCGGCATGACGAGGTTGACGAAGCGCGCGTCTTCGCTTTCGCGGAAGGAGCGCCACTTCGCGTATTCCGTCGTGTCGAAGATCTTGGCGAGGTCGCGCGGCTTGTCGAGTTCCTGCCAGCTATCCATGCCGAACAGGCCCGCACCGGCCGCCGAGACGAAGGGCGCGAAGGACGCGGCCGCCACCGAGGACATCAGACGAAGCGTCTCGATGTCGTCGGGGTGGTTGGTCCACTCATAGTCGCCGACCAGCGCGCCGTAGGGCTCGCCGCCCGGGGTGCCGAACTCGTTCTCATAGAGCTTCTTGAAGATCTGGCTCTGGTCGAACTCCACGGCCTTCTGCAGGTCGCGCGAGAGATCCTTCTTCGACGCCTGGATCATCTTGATCTTGAGGCCGGTACCGGTCTCGGAGTTCATCACCAGGTAGTTCAGGCCGCGCCAGCTGCCTTCGAGCTTGTTGAAGCGCGGGTGATGCATGATCTTGTTCAGCTGCTCGGAGAGCTTCTGATCGATCGCCGCGATGGCACGGTCGAAGGTGACCGTGAGGTTGCGGCTGAAGGTCACCGTGCCCTTCAGCGCTTCCTCGGTCAGCGCCTTGATCAGATCCTGGGCGCGATCGCGCTCGGTCTGCTTGGTCGCGCCGATGACCTGGTCAAGAAAGGACACACCACCTTCGGTGGTCGTCGTTGCCGCGCCTGCGGCGGAGCCCTGGGCCTCGCTCATGATGTCTTATTCCTTCTTGTCGAGGCCGAGTTCGGCCGAAAGCTGACCGAGCTTCTCTTTGTCCTGCAGGACATCCTCAAGCATCTTCTCGAGGTCTTCCGAGCGGTCGACCTTGCTCATCAGGTCGCGCAGCTTGCCGCGGGTTTCCATCAGCGCCTTCAGCGCCGGAACCTGCTCGGCCACCTTCGCCGGGTCGAAATCGTCAAGCGACTTGAACTTCAGGTTCACGCCGAGCTGGCTGCCATCACCCGCAAGGGTGTTGTCCACCTTGATGTTCAGGCCGGGCTGGATGCGCGCCATGACGTCGTTGAAGTTGTCGCGGTCGATCTGGGTGAACTTGCGCTCGCCGAGCGGCTTCAGCGGCTCGGCCGGATCACCGGCATAATCGCCCATGACGCCGACGACGAAGGGCAGTTCGCGGACGACTTCCGCGCCCTCGGTTTCAACCTGATACGTGATGTGAACGCGCGGCTTCCGTACCCGCGCAAGCTTGTCGTGAACGCTGCTCATCGCCAATCCTTTCTATTTTTCGTTTCTCGGAAACTGGCCGCGCAGCCAGACTGGCAACGAGCCTACGCAAAGCAAAGCCTGCCGGTCAACGGCGCTTTCAGTGAAGCCTGCGCCGCCCTGGCGGCGACGCAGTCTCAACCCTCCGGCCGGTGAATGCCCAGCCGAACGAGCATCGCCTTGCGAGCATCGCCCTCGGTCAGGACTTCAGCCAGCAATTCGTCCAGCGGCAAGCGGGCGCGCCGGGCGGTGTCTTCCAACGTATACGCCACCGGGGAGTGCGGCTCGGTCTTCTTGAACCAGGCCGCGATCTCCTCGATCTGCTTGATCGCATCCTCTCGCGTGCGCATCGGCCGCGGGCCGGACCCGCCGCCAGCGCCCGCAACCATGCTGCCGCCTTCCGCCATGCCACCGTCCCCTCCGTCGCCATCACCCGACGCCGCATCATCTTCCGCCACATCGGCAACAGCCTCACGGAGCGGACCGACGATCTTCACCGCGATGCCGATGAGCTCGTCGAGCAGCAGCGTCACGTTGCGCGCCGATGGCGCATTGCCCTTGAACGGGTCGGTCAGCGCCTCGTCCATCGCGACCCAGGCCTCACGCGCGGCCATCGCAGCGAGGCCCACCGAACGCAGGAAGGCGCCATCGGCGCGGCCCTCGCGCTGCAGCGCCTCAAGATCCGGCACGCCTTCCTTGAGGCGCTTGGCCTTGCGTTCGGCATCCACGATTGCGGCCACTTCCTCGGCGCGCTTGTAGAGGAACAGGTCGCACATGCTGCTATCGCCGCGCTTGAACAGTGGCGTCCGGCGCAGCGGCTGCATCAGCGTGCCATCCGCACCTTCCCCCGCAAGGCCACCAACCGGCGAGGCACGGTCATCCAGCCCCTCCGGCTCCTCGAGCGAGGGGAAGGCCTTGTCCCAGAAGGTCTCGGCAATGCCCTTGATCAGAAGGGCGCCGGCCTCGACACCGACCAGGCCATCCTGGCGGACCAGCGCTTCGGTCAGCCAGGACGCGACTTCGAAATCCTTCGACCTGGTCTCCAGGATATTGGTGGCGATCTTCTTGACCTCACGCCAATGACCGGAAATCGTAACCGGGTCGGCGTTGGGATCGCCGCCATCGGCCAGCCGCTCCAGCGCGCGGGCTTCGCCGCGGGCCCCACGCAGAAGCTGGTAGGGCGCCTTGGGCGTATAGTCCGTGCGCATGTCGGCCCCGGCACCATCGCCTTCTGCGAGTGGCGCGAGCAGTGCCGCGAGGTCGATCGTCAGTTCAGGCATTCCATTCCCCCTGCGGGTCGACACTGTAGCGAAACGCCGCGCGCTGCCCAGCCATGTCGGATCAAATTTCTCTGAGCCGTCGTTGAAATCATTTACACCAGCCGCTGCAAGACCATGGACTTGATTCGTGTCCGCATCTAGTCTCCGATGCGTCTCCCGGGGAGCCTTGTTTCGGTGTGCATTGGCACGCCCCTCGGGCTCTGCAACCGCGGCGCTAGGGCGCCGCATACGGTGGGATGCGTTCCGGCATGATTGCTCTCGACCTGAAAACACTCGTCGGGCGGATGAACGCGCTCGCGCGCCGCCAACTCGAAGGCGCGGCCGGGCTCACGCTCTCCCGCAGCCACTACAACGTCGAAATCGAACACGTGCTGCTGAAGCTCATCGAGCTGCAGAATTCCGATATCTCGGTGATCATGCGCAAGGCCGGCATCGATGCCGGCAAGGTCGGCATGGAAGTCACCCGCGCGCTCGACAAGCTGCGCACCGGCAATGCCCGCGCCCCTGCCCTGTCGCCCGACATCGTCACCTGGCTGCGCGAGGCCTGGCTCTTGGCCTCACTTGAGGGCAAGGGTGTCATCCGCTCCGGCCACCTGCTGATCGCGCTGCTGAATGATGAGACGCTGAGCCGCGGGCTGAAGGATTCCGCCCCCTCCCTGATGGCGATCCCCGGCGACCAGCTACGCCGCGGCCTCGACAGCTTCACCGAAGGTTCGGACGAAGCCAATGACGCGGCTCCGGCCGGCAGCCCGGGTGCTGCGGCGGCTGGTGCCGCACCCGGCGAGGCACCGCGCGGCGGCGGCCCGCTCGACCAGTTTTGCACCGATCTCACCGCACAGGCGAAGGCCGGCAAGATCGACCCGATCCTTGGCCGTGACGGCGAGATCCGCCAGATCATCGACATCCTGACCCGCCGTCGCCAGAACAACCCGATCTGCACCGGCGAAGCCGGCGTCGGCAAAACCGCGGTGATCGAAGGGCTCGCCCTGCGCCTGGCTGCTGGCGACGTGCCAGAAGCGCTGAAGAAGGTGCGGCTGATGTCGCTCGACCTGGGCCTTCTTCAGGCCGGTGCGGGCGTCAAGGGCGAGTTCGAGAACCGCCTCAAGGGCGTGCTCGACGCGATCAAATCCTCGCCCATGCCGATCGTGATGTTCATCGATGAAGCACACCAGCTGATCGGTGCCGGCGGCCAGGCCGGCCAGGGCGACGCCGCCAACCTGCTCAAGCCGGCCCTCGCCCGCGGCGAAATCCGGTGCATCGCGGCGACCACCTGGGCCGAATACAAGAAGTATTTCGAAAAGGACGCCGCACTTACCCGCCGCTTCCAGGTCGTCAAGATCGACGAGCCGACCGAACCGCTGGCTCGCGCCATGCTACGCGGCCTGGTCGCGACGCTCGAGAAGCACCACGGCGTGCGCATCCTCGATGAGGCGATCGAGGATGCGGTGCGGCTTTCGGCCCGCTACATCCCCTCGCGCCAGCTGCCCGACAAGGCCGTGTCGCTGCTCGACACGGCGTGTGCGCGCGTGTCCATGTCGCAGGCCGCGATCCCGGCCCCGATCGAAGACCGCATGCGCCGGCTCGACCTGGTCGCGGCCGAGCTTGCCTCGCTCTCGCGCGAAGCGGTCACCGGTGCGGATCACCTCAAGCGCGTCACCGAGCTCGAGACGGAAAAGGACCACGCCTCGAAGGAACTCGAGGCGCTGAACGTCCAGTGGGACGAGGAAAAGAAGCTCGTCGAGGTCATCAAGCAGCTGCGCACCGCGCTCGAAAACCCGCCCGAGCCCTTGGCCGAGGGTGAGACCGCACCGGCCGACCAAGCCGCCGATGCCGCCGACCCCGACAAGCTGCGCGCCGACCTCGCCGAGGCAACCGAGGAACTGCATAAGCTTCAAGGCGAGGAGCCGCTGGTCCATCCGCTGGTCGATGGCGCCGCGGTGGCCGAAGTCGTCGCGACCTGGACCGGCATCCCCGTGGGCCGCATGGTGTCGAACGAGATCAAGGGCGTGCTCGCACTGGCCGAGACGCTGAAGACCCGCGTCATCGGGCAGGACCACGCGATGGAGGCGGTCGCCCAGGCGATCCGTACCAACCGCGCCGGCCTGACGGACCCGCGCAAGCCGGTGGGCGTGTTCATGTTCGCCGGCACCTCGGGCACCGGCAAGACCGAGACGGCGTTGGCGCTGGCCGACCTGCTCTATGGCGGTGAGGGCAACATCACCATCATCAACATGAGTGAGTTCAAGGAAGAGCATAAGGTCTCGATGCTCATGGGCGCGCCGGCCGGCTATGTCGGCTATGGCGAAGGCGGCGTGCTGACGGAAGCCGTGCGTCGGCGCCCCTACTCGATCGTGCTGCTCGACGAGATGGAAAAGGCCCACCCGGGCGTTCAGGACGTGTTCTACCAGGTCTTCGACAAGGGCAACATGAAGGATGGCGAGGGTCGCGACATCGACTTCCGCAACTGCATCCTGATCATGACGTCGAATGCGGGCACCGATACCATCGCGAAGCTCTGCGCCGACCCGGACACGATGCCCGAGCCCGAGGCGCTGGGCGAGGCGCTGCGGCCGGATCTGCTGAAGGTGTTCAAGCCGGCCTTCCTCGGCCGCGTGAATGTCATCATCTATTATCCCCTTCACGACGCCGTGCTGCGCAAGATTGTCGTGCTTCAGCTCAACCGCATCAGCAAGCGGCTCAGGGAGACCTACGGCGTGCCACTGGTCTATGGCCCGGAACTGCCGCAGGCGATCGCGGCCCGCTGCACCGAAGTGGAGTCCGGCGCCCGCAACATCGAGAACATCCTCAACCGCTCCCTGCTGCCGGAACTCTCCGGCCAGATCCTGGGCAAGCGCGCCGAGGGTTCGGACATCACAAAGGTTGAAGTGGGTATTGCGGAGGATGGTTCGTTCCGATATACCATCGAATAGGTGATCGCGAGGGGGCGGGAAACGGCCCCAGATCACAAAGGCGTTTGGCTATTACGGCGGAATTTTTATTCCGCTAACCTATCGGTCAAGGGTGGGCATGGGGTCCGCCTTACACCGCGGGTTTAAACGAAGGGAGAGACTGCGATGACACTCTTGCTCGAATATGAAGGCGTTCCCGGCGAATCGACGATTGACGGCTTCGAGAAGTGGATCGTGATCGACTCCGCCCAGTTCGGCGTCGGCCGCGGCATCTCCTCCGCCTTCGGCGGCTCCACCCGTGAGGGGTCCATCGTGTCGGTGAGCGAGATCACCGTCACCAAGGCAACCGACGGTTCCACCAT
>JBKJNV010000167.1:0-10075 GCA_046593435.1 Roseomonas sp. | reverse complement strand
ACGCTCAGGCGCTCGATCTGCGCCGTGCTCTCGGCCACGATGACGCCGCCATGGTGGTCGGCCCCGTTGGCGGCCGCCTCATCCTCACCATCCTCGGCGGCGAGGACGTATTGCCGGGCAGGCAGCGGCGCCTCAGCCGGCGCCACCTCCCGCTCGGGTGCCATGCTGCGGTGGTGCTCATTGACCCTTCGCCGATAGCGCCTCAGCCGCTTGGCCAAATGTTCAGCGGCCACGTCGAAGGCGCGATGGGCGTCCGGCCCCTCCCCCTCCCCGCGCATGAGCAGGCCGCGACCGGCCTTGAGGTTGATGTCGCAGACGAAGAAGGAACGGGATTTGGAGAACGTCACGTGTGCATCGTGCGCGTGATCAAAGTACTTGTGCGAGATGCTCGCGAGTTGTTCGCGCACGTGGATCTTGAGCGCTTCGCCGGTTTCAACCTGCTTCCCGGCCACGGTGATGTGCATGGAGATCAGCCTTCCTTCCCGCTGTGGAGGAGGGCGCGCCCCGGTGGGGTGTCAGGCCGGGACGGCCTTCTCCCGTTTGCGCTGCACGGAGGATGGAATGCGCAGCGCGTCGCGGTATTTGGCCACCGTCCGGCGTGCGATGTCCACGCCTTCCTTGCGGAGCGACGCAACAATGGCGTCATCCGACAGGATTTCCTCGATGCCCTCGGCCGCGACCATGGCCTTGATGCGGTGGCGCACCGCCTCGGCCGAGTGGCTTTCGCCGCCATAGGTGCCGGCGATGGCTGTGGTGAAGAAATACTTAAGCTCGAAGGTACCGCGCGGCGTCGCTATGGATTTGTTGGCCGTGACGCGGGAGACGGTGCTCTCATGCATCGCAACTTCGTCAGCGACATCGCGCAAAATCAACGGGCGAAGGTGCCCCACGCCATGCAGAAAAAACTGCTCCTGCCGGCGCACGATCTCGGCGGCGACCTTGATGATGGTGTTGGCCCGCTGCTCGAGCGACTTCACCAGCCAGCTCGCGGTCTGGTAGCGTTCGGCGAGGTAGGCCTTTTCATCCCGGTTGCGGGCGCCAACCAGGGCGCGGGCGTGGAAGCCGCGGTTGACCAGCAGGCGCGGCAGCGTCTCCGGGTTCAGCTCCAGCAGCCAGCCGCCATCGGGCGCGCGGCGCATCAGCACATCCGGGATCAGCATCGGCGGCGGGGTCGCGCCATGATCCGCCCCGGGCTTTGGATCCAACCGGCGTATCTCGGCGACCATCTCCGCAAGGTCGGCGGCATCGACCCCGCAGATCTCCTGCAGCAGGCGCAACTCGCGCCGTGCCAGAAGCGGCAGGTTCGCCAGCAGCGCGGCCATCGCGGGGTCAAAGCGGTTGCGCTCGCGCAGCTGCACTTCGAGACATTCGGCGAGGTCGCGGCAGAACATCCCCGTCGGGTCGAAGCGCTGCATCCGGGCGCGCACCGCAGTCACACGCGGCGCGTCGCAGCCCAGCCGCAGCGCGAGTTCCTCATCTTCCATCGTGCACCGCCCGGCGGGGTCCACCAGGGCCTGGAAGGCGGCCGCGATCAGCCGGTCGGTGGGATCGGCGAAGGACAGGCGCACCTGTTCGCCAACATGTTCGCGCAGCGACCGGCCTGGCGCTGCCATGGCGTCCAGGCCATCCAGCCCGTCTTCGAAATCGGCGCGGCCGCCGCGGCCCATCGGCGCTTCGCCGCTGTCGTAGACATTGCTCCAATCGGCATCCAGCGGCGCGGATTGCTCGCTCGGCAACACATCCGAGGCGGCCGCCTGGCAGGCATCCGGCGCATCGAGCGAGGCGGGGAGCGGGTCGTCGCGACGGCCGGCATCGACACTGGGGGTCTCGCGCTCATCGCGCTCCAGCAGCGGGTTGCGCTCCAGCTCCTCCTCGACGAAGGCGCTCACCTCGACATTGGAGCTTTGCAGCAGCTTGATGGCCTGCCGCAGCTGCGGCGTCATCACCAGCGATTGCGAATGCCGAAGATCCAGACGCGGCGCGAGCGACATCAGACGGGGGCGCGCTGCTTCATAGGCTGAAGCGCTCTCCGAGGTAGACGCGGCGCACGCCCTCGTGTGCCACGATGTCGCGCGGCGTGCCTTCCATCATCACCTGGCCTTCATGGAGGATGTAGGCGCGGTCGATGATCTCAAGCGTCTCGCGGACATTGTGGTCGGTGATCAGCACGCCGATCCCGCGATCCTTGAGGTGCTTCACCAGGTCGCGGATTTCGCCCACCGCGATCGGGTCGATGCCGGCGAGCGGTTCGTCGAGCAGCACGTAGTTCGGATGCGTGGCGAGGGCGCGCGCGATTTCGCACCGCCGCCGCTCACCACCCGAAAGTGCAAGCGCGGGCGCGCGACGCAGGTGGGAGATGCCGAATTCGGCCAGCAGGCTGTCGAGCATCTGCTCGCGCCGGTCGCGGATCGGCTCCACCACTTCCAGCGCGGCGCGGATATTGTCCTCGACGTTGAGGCCACGAAAGATCGAGGCCTCCTGCGGCAAATACCCAAGGCCCAGGCGCGCGCGGCGATACATCGGCAGGTGGGTGATGTCATGGCCATCCATCATCACCGTGCCCTCGTCGGGCTGCACCAGGCCGGTGATCATATAGAAGGTGGTCGTTTTGCCGGCGCCATTGGGGCCGAGCAGACCGACCGCCTCCCCGCGCTTGAGCGAGATGGAGACATTGCGCGCCACGGGCCGCTTGCGATAGCGCTTGCCGAGCCCCGTCGCGACCAGCCCCGGCCCTGCATCCATCCCGGCGACGACGCGGAGATCCCGGTCGGTCATGGGCGGCGCTCCGGTGGCCGCGCCTGGTTCGCCGGCGGGCGGGCCGCACCCGGCGCGGGCGTGCCACCGGGCGGGATCGCAGCATCCTCGCTCTGCGGCACGATCAGGCCCTGCACGCGCGCGCCCGGCGTCGAGATGAGGCGCGCGACCCCGGTCGCGAGGTTCACGATGGCCTCGTTGCCGTTCAGCTGGTTCTCGCCGCGCGTGATGCGCACATTGCCCAGCACGCGCGCGAGGCTTGTGACCGGGCTGTAGACGGCGCGGTCGCCGCGCACGACCTCGGCGGTGGTGCGTACCTCGACATTGCCATAAGCCTCGACACGCTCGATGCGCCCCGTTTGCGGCTGGCCGGGCGCGCCGGCTGCGGGGGGCGGCGTGGCGGGACGCGGGGGGGCGCCGGCCGCGGCTTCCTCAATGAAGAAGGCGACCAGCGTATCGCCCCGGATGCGGCGATCTTCCGGCGCATCGACCACGGCGCCGCCGCGGGCGACAGCCATGCGCCGCTGCGGCCAGTATTCGAGGCTGTCCCGCGCCGTCACGCGGTTGTCCGTTGCGGTCATCCACAGGTCGCGCCCGGTCAGCACCATCACAGCCTGGTCGATGTCATAGACGGCGCGGTCACCATTGGCGCGGTCGGTCGCGGTGTGGATGCGGACATTGCCCTCCGCCTCGAAGCGCCAGATTTCGGACGCGCCCGAGGTCGGGTCGCCGCCCGGCCGCGTGGCGGCGGCCGCAGCCGGAGCACCGCCGGGTGCCGCGCGCGGGCGGTAGCGCGCGATCAGCCGGTCCGCCTCGATGGTGACGCCGTCGCGCACGGCCCGCGCATTGCCGCGCGCGATGACCAGCTGTTCCTGCTGCCGCCATTCGATGCCGTCCTCGGCGGTGACATCCACCGGTCCGCCGCGCGTCATGTCGAGGGCCTGCGCCATGGCGAGGTTGGGCAGCAGCAGCGCCAGGATCGCAAATCGCTTCACGGCGCACTCTCCAGCACGGTATGGGCGTGGCCGGTGAAGATCACCACCTGGCCACGATCGATGATGCGGAAGCCTTCGCTGGTCAGCGTTCCGAATGGTCCCTGCGCTGCCACTGGCGCGTTGCCCTCGGCATAGCCGGCATTCATGCGGACCAGCGCCTGGGCTGTGCGCATGCGCGTACCATTGTCGTGCCAGAGCGTAACATCGCCCGCGAGATCCAGCCGGTTGTTGGCGCGGTCGAAGCGGCCGGTACGCGATTCCAGCATCACCCAGGAATCCTCGCCCAGGAACTGGTCGGCGCGGGGATTGGCGAGGTCGAGGATGTTCTGCGAGGCACCGGCCTGCGTCGCCGCATCCGCCGTCACGTTATAGGGCCGGCCCTGCTCGTCGAGCCCGCGGTAGCGCGGCTGCGCGACGCGCATCGATTCCGGCGACACCTGGGCGGCGAGATTGATCTGCACCCGCACCCGCTCCTCCGTGCGGTTGAGCTCAGGCCAGAGCACGATGGCCGCGAGCAGCAGGCAGGCGGCGACCGGCAGGGCGCGACGGACCACCGCAAGCATGATGCGTCGGCGCATCATCTCGCCGCTGGTCGGCGTCCGCCGCGCCCGGGAGGGCTCGATCATCCGGCGGGAGACGAGGACGGGCGGGGGCGGGGCCGCGGTTGCGGGGTCGGGTGCGCCGGTCATGCCACACCGGCGCGCAGGAGGTCATGGATGTGCAGGATACCGACCGGCGCACCGCGGTCATCGACCACGAACAGCACCGTGATGGTGCGTTCGTTCATCAGCCGCAGCGCCTCGGCGGCCAGCGTTTCCGGTGCTACGGCGCGCGGCGCCCGCGTCATCACCTCGCCTGCGGTACGGCCGAGCAGCGGCGCCGCGCCATCAAGCGCGCGGCGGAGGTCACCATCGGTGACGATGCCCGCGAGACGGCCTTCCGCATCCGTCACGCCGAGGCAGCCGAAACGCTTCTCGGTCATCGCGATAATGGCGCGATCCATCGGCATGGTCGCAGGCGCGAGCGGCACCTCCGCCCCGGTATGCATCAGGTCGCGCACGCGGGTCAGCCGCGCGCCGAGCTTGCCGCCCGGGTGGAAGACGCGGAAATCGCTTTCTGAAAATCCCTGCCGGGTGAGCAGGGCCACCGCGATGGCATCGCCCAGCGCAAGCTGCATCGTGGTGCTGGTGGTCGGCGCCAGTCCCATCGGGCAGGCCTCCGGCACGCTCGGCAGCACAAGCGCCACATCGGCCGCGCGCGCCAGGGTCGACCCGGGGCGCCCGGTGATCGCGACCAGCGGCAAGGCGAAGCGGCGGGTGTGGGAGATGATGTCGGAGAGCTCCGGGGTCTCTCCCGAATTGGACAGGGCCAGCACCGCATCGCCACGCACGATCATGCCAAGGTCGCCGTGGCTCGCCTCGGCAGGGTGGACGAATAGCGCCGGCGTGCCGGTCGAGGCCATCGTTGCCGCGATCTTGCGCGCGACATGGCCCGACTTGCCCATGCCGGAGACAATCACCCGGCCTGTCGCCATGGCGAGCATTTCGACGGCGCGGATGATCCCGTCATCGAGCGAGGCGGACAGGGCGTGCAGCGCCTCCGCCTCGATGTCGAGGACGCGGCGGGCGGCGAGAAGGTCCGGGTGCGCGGTCACCGCTTCTGTATGGGACCGCGAAGGCGGTGGGTCAATCGCGGACAAAAATCGTGCCAAACTCTTGACATCTGAAGCATGGCCATTCTTGCAAGCAACGCTTCCCTTTGGAGCGCAGGGCAACGTCCTTCGGCGAATATCCTTCCAGTATACCGTAGCAGGTATGCGATCGTTGCTCAGCGTTCGCGGTGAACCCTGCGCTGTGAAGTCTGGCTAGTGCTGGAAGACATCGGGGTCTTCATAGCCCAGGAGATCGAGTTCGCCGCGAGCAGGCAGGAAATCAAAGCATGCCTGGGCAAGGGACAGCCTATTTTCTCGGACCAGCAGGCTCTCCAACTTCGCCCATAAAGCGTGCAGATGGAGCACATCGGAGGCCGCGTAGGCCAGTTGCTCGGCGGAAAGCTCCACTGCCCCCCAGTCGGAAGTCTGCTGCTGCTTCGATATCTCGACCCCGAGCAGCTCCTTGCACAGGTCCTTCAGGCCGTGGCGGTCGGTGAAGGTGCGCACAAGTTTGGCCGCAACCTTTGTGCAGCGCACCGGCGCGCAGGCAACGCCGAGGGCCTGGCGCAGCACGGCCACGTCGAAGCGAGCGAAATGGAACAGCTTGATGGTGGCGGCATCACCGAGCAGGCGCTTGAGGTTCGGGCAATTTGCGCCACGGCCGCCGAGTGCCTCAGGTATGATCTGCACGCAATGGGCATTGCCGTCACCCGCCGATAGCTGGACCAGGCATAGCCGGTCCCGGTGCGGCAGCAGGCCCATCGTCTCGGTGTCGATCGCGACGACGCGGCCGAGGTCAAGCCCGTCGGGCAGATCATGGCGATGCAAGCGGATGGTCGCGCCGTTGCTCTGGAACAGAGTACTGCCCAAGGGGATGTGCCTTTGGTGGTGCGGTTGACCGGGATCATGTCGTACCGGCGCCCCCGGTCGGTCGGCGCCGGGGCGGAAAACCAACTGGTGCCCAGGAAAGGACTCGAACCTTCACGACCTTGCGGTCACTGGCACCTGAAGCCAGCGCGTCTACCAATTCCACCACCTGGGCACAGGTCCGGGAGGCGCGGGTTCTACGGGCGGCCCGCGGCGGCGTCAAGCTTGGCGCCGGCGGTTTCATCCCCTTATGGTCGGGTCACGCGAAAAATCCGGGAGCATTCGATGCGGCACGTGGCTGTGGTGTTCGGCGGCACAGGCTTCATTGGCCGGCAGGTGGTCCAGCGCCTGGCGAGGGACGGCTATGTGGTCCGCGTCGCCGGGCGCGACGCAGAGGGTGCGAAACGCCTGCAGACCCAGGGCGGGCTTGGCCAAATCGTGCACGTACGCGCCTCGGTCACCGATGAGGCCGCCGTCGCGCGCGCCGTCGCCGGAGCCGAGGTGGTGGTCAATCTGGTGGGCATCCTGTTCGAGCGCCGGGCCGGCGATTTCCACCGCCTGCAGGGCGAAGGTGCCGGGCGCGTCGCACGGCTTGCTGCCGCGGCGCAGGTCCGCGCCATGGTGCATCTGAGCGCGATCGGCGCCGATGCCGCGAGCCCCAGCCTCTACGCGAAGAGCAAGGCCGAGGGCGAGGCGCTGGTCCTCGCCAGCTTTCCAGGTGCTACGATCCTGCGTCCCTCGGTGGTGTTCGGCCCGGAAGATGGCTTCTTCAACCGCTTCGCCGGCATGGCGGCTAGCATTCCCCTGGTCATGCCGGTCGTCGCGGGTGCGACGCGCTTCCAGCCGGTTTATGTCGGCGACGTCGCGGATGCGGTGATGGCCGCGATCGCCCGGCCGGAGGCGCGGGGGGTCACCTATGAGCTTGGCGGCCCGCGAGTGATGAGCATGCGCGAGGTGCTGTCCTACGTGCTCTCGGTCACCGGGCGGCGTCGGGTCCTGATCGATGCGCCGATGCGTCTGATGAAGCTTCAGGCGGGGCTGCTCCAGCGCCTGCCCAACCCGCCCATCACGCGCGACCAGTTGCTGTTGCTCGGGCGGGACAATATGGCCGACCCGGCGATGCCGGGGCTGGCGGCGCTGGGCATCGAGGCGAAGACCGTGGAGGCGATCGTGCCGGGCTATCTTGCCCGCTACCGGGTGGGTGGCGGACGGAGGGTGAGCCAAAGATGATCCGATTCGGACCCATTAGTTGAGGGCTAGACGCCCAGACCGCGCCCAATCGATCAGGTCATGTCTTTTAACGACATCTATGCTGTCCTAAAGACAAAATAGGACTCGCCAGCCGCCATGCGCATGCACTATCTGGCCTCCAAGCGTGGCAGCACGCGTGCCAGTACCCGCACGCGCTCTGCGCCGAGACTGACATGCACCAAGGGATCGCGATCATGGCCGAGCGCATGCTTCAATTTGTGCGGCTGCAGCAGCGCCAGCCGGAAAAGCGCGATGCAGCAGCCCGGGCGGCGGACTGGAATGAAGTCTACAATGAATTCAAGGCCACCGACGCCGCCGACCAGGCCAGCCGGTGCAGCCAGTGCGGCGTGCCGTTCTGCTCGGTGCATTGCCCGCTCCAGAACAACATCCCCGATTGGCTGAAGCTCACCGCCGAAGGCCGGCTTGAGGAAGCCTATGAAGTCTCCTCCGCGACCAACACCTTCCCCGAGATCTGCGGCCGCATCTGCCCGCAGGACCGGCTGTGCGAGGGGAATTGCGTCATCGAAAAGGGATTTGAGAGCGTCACCATCGGCGCGGTCGAGAAATACATCACCGACACGGCGTGGGAGATGGGCTGGGTCAAACCGCCCACCCCGCTGCGCGAGCGTACCCAGTCGGTCGGTATCATCGGTGCCGGGCCGGCTGGCCTCGCGGCAGCCGAGCGCCTGCGCGTGCAGGGCTATCAGGTCACGGTCTATGACCGTTACGACCGCGTCGGCGGGTTGATGATCTACGGCATCCCGTCCTTCAAGCTGGAGAAGGATGTGGTGCTGCGCCGCCATGCGCAGTTCGAAGCGGGCGGGATCCAGTTCCGGCTGAACTGCGCCATCGGCCAGGACATCACGCTGGCTGAGCTGCGCGCCCGCCATGATTCGCTGCTGATCGCGACCGGTGTGTACAAGGCGCGCGACATCGACGTCCCCGGCGCGCAGCTGGGCGGCGTGGTCGCGGCACTCGACTACCTTACCACCTCCAACCGGCAGGGCCTGGGTGATGCGGTGCCGGAATTTACGTCCGGGGCGCTGGATGCGGCCGGGCGCGACGTCGTCGTCATCGGCGGCGGCGATACGGCCATGGATTGCGTGCGCACCGCGGTGCGCCAAGGTGCCAAATCCGTCATCTGCCTCTATCGGCGCGACAAGGCGAACATGCCCGGCTCCATGCGCGAGGTGAAGAATGCCGAGGAAGAGGGCGTGCGCTTCGAATGGCTCGCCGCGCCCGAGGCCTTCATCGGCGATGGGCAGGTCAGCGGCGTGCGTGCGGCGCGGATGCATCTTGGCCTGCCCGATGCCACCGGGCGCCAGCAGGTCGAACCCATCAGCAGCAGCGGCTTCACCATCAAGGCGGACCTCGTCATCAAGGCACTCGGCTTCGACCCCGAGGACCTGCCCGCGATGTTCGCAGAGCCGGCGCTGACGGTCTCGCGCTGGGGCACACTCAAGATCGACCACCGCAGCATGATGACGGCGCTGCCCGGCGTCTTTGCCGCCGGCGACATCGTGCGCGGCGCATCGCTGGTCGTCTGGGGCATCCGCGACGGGCGCGACGCTGCGGCCGAGATGCACAAGTTCATGGAAAGGCGGGGCGCTTCCCTCGCCGTGGCGGCGGAGTGAAGATTATGGAAAGCCTGGGCATGGAAACCGGACAGGAATTCGTCGACAGCCACATCGCCGGCACGGCCGCGCTGGCGCAGCACGCCCATATCGACATGACCGAGCATGATGCTTGCGGCGTCGGCCTCGTCGCCTCGCTCGACGGCAAGCCGCGGCGAGAGGTTGTGCAGGCCGGAATCGATGCCCTGAAGGCCGTCTGGCACCGCGGCGCCGTCGATGCCGATGGCAAGACCGGCGATGGCGCGGGTATTCATATCGAGATCCCGCAGGATTTCTTCGCCGACGCCGTGCAGCGGGGCGGCGACAAGGTTCGCCCCGGCCGCATCGCCGTCGGCATGGCCTTCCTGCCCAAGACCGACCTTGGCGCGCAGGAGCGCTGCCGCCAGATCATCGAGACCGAGATCCTCGCCGGCGGCTACCTGATCTATGGCTGGCGCCAGGTGCCGATCAACGTCGAATGCATCGGCGAGAAAGCGAACGCGACGCGCCCCGAGATCGAGCAGATCCTGCTGTGGGACCCCGAACAACGCGACGGCGCGACAGTGGAGCGCGACCTGTTCGTCATCCGCCGCCGCATCGAGAAGCAGGCGATCGCGGCGCAGATTCCCGAGCTGTATCTGTGCTCCCTTTCCGCGCGTTCGCTCATCTACAAGGGCATGTTCCTCGCGGCCTCGCTGACGGAATTCTACCCCGACCTGCTGGACGCACGCTTCGTCAGCCGCTTCGCGATCTACCACCAGCGCTATTCGACCAACACCTTCCCCACCTGGCGCCTCGCGCAGCCCTTCCGCATGCTTGCGCACAATGGCGAGATCAACACCGTCCACGGCAACATCAATTGGATGAAGAGCCACGAGACGCGGCTTGCGCATCCGCTGCTCGACGCGGTGATGGAGGACGTGAAGCCCGTTGTTCAGGCGGGC
>JBKJNV010000099.1:0-2981 GCA_046593435.1 Roseomonas sp. | reverse complement strand
ACGCTCGATTTCCGCGAGCTTTTCCTCGCGCTTACGATCCAGGACCAACTCGCTCATGATCAGGGTATTCCTCTGTGCCGGGGGGCCGCACGCCGTCTCCAGAGCGTCAATATGCAATGGTGAACATGGCGGAAACGCGCCCATCCCAGGGCGGTTTCAGGCCCGAGGAACTCAGAACGAAGAGGTGACCGCGGCCGCGAGCGCCGCGTTCTTGGCCGCCGGATGCAGCGGATTGCGGAAGCGCAACTCGCCCCCCGGGGCGGCGTCCGGCTCGGCCAGGCCGTACAGCTCCATCCGCGATGCACAGGTGATGGCGACCAGTGGCCGCGCCGCCGGATCGGTGAGGAAGCGCCGGGCCGCCCCTTCCAGCTCCAGCGTGGAGCGCAGCGCCCGCCACTCGGCACGGTCGAGGTCGTCGAGGAACATGGCCAGGATGCCCGGCTTGCGCCCGGAAAGCCGAGTGGGCGCCGCGATGGCCATGCGCCGGCACACGGCGGCGGAGACCTCATCCTCGCGCCCGGTCCGCGCCGCCATGACGAAGACGGCGCGCCCTTCGGCAGCGGTGGTGACGGCCAGATGCGCCTCGCGGCCAAACTGCGCACGCAGCTGCGCCGGAAGTCCCGGCGTCGCCTGTGCGCCGGCCAGCACCAGCGGGTCCAGCTTCAGCACCGCGCCGGCGGAGTGGTCCTGGCGCTTTTCGGCCTGCAGCAGGTCCGAGATGCGCTGGTGCAGTTCGGCCAGCTGGGCGCCCGACGTCACGCCCTCAGGCAGCGTCATCTTGAGCAGATAGCGCCCCGGATGGGCCGCGAGCCAGGTCTGCAATTCGGGGTTGATGCGGTCGACCAGCGCGTACCAGTCGCCCTTGTGCAGGGGGCGGCCTTCCTCGGCGGAGATGGTCTCGCAGGCGATCTCCGCCTCGACGCCGTCACGCGCGATGGTGAGGTCATGCGCCGCTTCGTCGAGCAGGCCGCAGAACCGCACCGCATATCCGCGCGCCTTGTGCCGCGCCGCAGTGCGGACCAGGTGGAACAAGGGTACCAGCGTCGCCTCGCCCTCCAGCGCGGCCTCGACCTGGTCCTTCAACCGCCGCCGCGGCACCGGCGGCAGCGAGGTGGCCAGCGCGGCGACTCCAAGCGCGAACTCCCCGATGCGGCGTTCCGCTGCACCCGCAGGACGTGTCGCTTGTGGGTCGGCGACACGGGCGAGGGCGAATTCCAGGGCATGGCGTTGCTGGGTCGCGCGGCCCTGCAGGGCACCGGACTGCGTACGGCGGCTTAGCTCGGCAAGGCGTTTTTCGAACACGCGCGTGCCACACAGGCGAAGGAAGCCGGATAGGGCCTGGCCGGCGGGTGGCATGACATCCACTGCGCATTTTCCTTGCTCGTCGCGCCATCCAGCAGGTGCCGGATGCGCGCCGGTTTGCGTGTTTTAATGCATCAAGGATGAACGTTCGCTTATCCGAGCGCCGCCGTCAAGTATTCCAGCGACCTCAGTTCCGCGGCAGCCGCGCCACCTCCGGCGCGTCGGGGTTTTGGGCGCGGTGGCGCAGCAGGTGGTCCGCCAGCACGCAGGCCAGCATGGCCTCCCCGACCGGGACGGCGCGGATGCCCACGCAAGGGTCGTGCCGGCCCTTGGTGACGACCTCGACCTCCGCCCCCGCCCGGTCCACGGACAGCCGCGGCGTCAGGATCGAGGAGGTTGGCTTGACCACGAAGCGCGCGATAATCGGCTGCCCGGTCGAAATGCCGCCCAGGATGCCGCCCGCATGGTTCGACAGGAATCGCACCCGCCCATCCGGGTCCATGCGCATTTCATCGGCATTATCCTCGCCCGACAGTGCGGCGGCGGCGAAGCCATCCCCGATCTCCACGCCCTTGACCGCGTTGATGCCCATCAGCGCCGATGCGATCTCGGCATCGAGTTTCGCGTAGATCGGCGCGCCGAGCCCGGGCGGCAGGCCGCTGGCCTCCAGCTCGATGATGGCACCCAGCGAGGAGCCGGCCTTGCGCGCGGCCAGCAGCAGCGTCTCCCACCGCGTCGCCGCGCCAGCGTCGGGGCACCAGAAAGGGTTTCGCTCAACCTCGGTCCAGTCCCAGGCGGCGCGGTCCACCCCGTCACCGCCGATATTGACCAGGGCACCGCGCAGCGTCACGCCAGCGCCCAGCACCTTGCGTGCAATCGCGCCGGCAGCGACGCGCATCGCGGTCTCCCGCGCCGAGGAACGGCCACCACCGCGATAGTCGCGCACGCCGTATTTCAACTCATAGGTGATGTCGGCATGACCGGGGCGAAACCGGTCCTTGATCTCGCCATAATCGCGCGAGCGCTGATCCTCATTGTCGATATGCAGCGCGATGGGTGTGCCGGTGGTCATGCCGTCCATCACGCCCGAGAGGATGCGGACGCTGTCGGGTTCCTGGCGCTGCGTGACGAACTTGCTCTGCCCCGGCCGGCGACGGTCGAGGAAGGGTTGGATATCCGCTTCTGACAGCGCGATCCGCGGCGGGACGCCATCGACCACGCAGCCGATCGCGGGGCCATGGCTTTCGCCCCAGGTGGTGACGCGGAACAGGTGGCCGAAGGTGTTGTGGGACAATTCCTAGATCCGATAGAGTTAGGGGACGCCGGTTAATCTCCAAACTCCGCGCTTATCAGCAGCGTTCGAAAATATGCCCCGGTCACGAAGTTCCTGCGCCGCCCACCGCATGTCATACTGCCAAGTGAAAAACAGATCGCCCGAGTTGCGAAGCTCGCCCTCATGATGATCCCAGATGTGCCGGGCAACATCGACCAAGCGTAGACTTCCACCCGCAGCGTCGACAGCATTTTTTACCCAATCGACAAGGTCGTGCTTCGTCGCCATTTTTTGCTCCGCAAGGACCCGCAGCGCGAGACTCCTTAGCCTTTCTCGATGGTCAAATCCGGCGCATCGGGGTGCTTCATCCCGATCACGTGGTAGCCGCAATCGACATGGTGCACCT
>JBKJNV010000081.1:0-23618 GCA_046593435.1 Roseomonas sp. | reverse complement strand
ACATTGGCGGCGCTGGCCGCGGAGCTGCGGCAGCGCGGCGTGGTGGTGGCGATCTCGGTCGTGTGGCGCTTCTTCCGTGCCGAGGGGATCAGCTTCAAAAAAAAGCCTGAGCGCCGCCGAGCAGGACCGCCCCGACGTGGCCCGCCGGCGCGACCGATGGCGCCGGTACCAGGGGCGGCTTGATCCGGCGCGGCTGGTCTTCATCGACGAGACCTGGGCCAAGACGAACATGGTGCGAACCCATGGCCGCTGCGCCGTGGGACAGCGCCTGGTCGACAAGACCGCCCACGGCCACTGGAAAACACTCACCTTCGTGGCCGCGCTGCGCGCCGACCGGATCACCGCGCCTGCCCTCTTCGATGGGCCGATCAACGCCCGCAGCTTCCTTGCCTATGTCCAGCAGGCCCTGGTCAAGGTGCTCAAGCCCGGAGACATCGTGATCATGGACAACCTGGGCAGCCACAAGGGCCAGGCCGTGCGCCGCGCGATCCGTGAGGCAGGAGCGAAGCTGTTCTTCCTGCCGCCTTACAGCCCCGATCTGAACCCGATCGAGCAGGTCTTCTCCAAACTCAAAAACCTACTCCGCACCGCGGCCAA
This sequence comes from Roseomonas sp., assembly GCA_046593435.1. Taxonomy (GTDB): domain Bacteria; phylum Pseudomonadota; class Alphaproteobacteria; order Acetobacterales; family Acetobacteraceae; genus Plastoroseomonas. The sequence continues at coordinate 23,021 of JBKJNV010000081.1, read as the reverse complement.
GACCACCGTGACAGGCGTCACAGGCGCCATCGCCGAGGCCCTCGACGCATTCACCCCAACCGAGTGCGCCAGCTACCTCCGACACGCAGGATATGCCGCTACGTGATGAGAATCTGCTCTAAGCCTCCATGCCCCGGCGGATTTGTTCATCTGGGGGCTGGATTTGATGGAAACCGCCCTGGGACTGGACTATCCAATCCGTCGTCGGGTTCAAGTACGTGATGGATTGATCATCGCTATTCTGGCGCTCCGGGGTCTGCGCAAGCGCTCCATGCTCAGCCTCACCCTGGGCCGGAGCATTCGCCGTGACCCGGAGACCGGGGCGTGGCGTGTGGAACTTGAGCCGGGCGACATCAAGAACCGGCGCTATATCTCGACCCAACTTCCTTCCGCCATTACGCCTTGGTTGAACCGCTATGCCGAAATCGAACGCCGCGATCTTCCCGGTGAAAGGGCGACCGAGGCTTTGTGGGTGACCAATCGCGGTCAGCCTCTGACGGGAGCAGGCTTGCACGAGGTTATCCTAACCAGAAGCCAAGCGCGGTTCGGTCCGGACCAGGCTGAGGCACCCTTGAGACAGAACGGCGTGGTTGAGGAACGGAGGATTTCTGGCTCATCGTAACCCCCAGGAGAGTGAAGATGAGCCAGAAATCCTCCGCCCCCACCGCCAAGCCACCGGCCGAGAAAGTCGTGCGCGACATCCGCCGCGCCACCCGCAAGCACCACTCCGCCGAGGACAAGATCCGCATCGTGCTGGAAGGTCTGCGCGGAGAGGAGAGCATCGCCGCCCTGTGCCGCCGCGAGGCCATCGCCGAGAGCCTGTACTACGCATGGTCCAAGGAGTTCCTCGAAGCCGGCAAGCGCCGCCTGGCCGGCGATACCGCTCGCGCCGCCACAACCGACGAGGTCAAGGAACTTCGCCACGAGGTGTAGCGCGACGATCTGGATGGTTGACGTATTGCTTCATCCACGAATGTTCCCGACGTGGCTGACGTTGCCTCAACACGATGATCCCAGTGCCTCATAGCCCAGTTCCTGTTGCCGCATCACCATCCACCTGCACTTCGGCCGGCGTCGCGCCGAATACCATTCTGTGCGCCACCGTCCGGCGCCACTCCTTCACCCGGCGCTGCAGGGTCCGTATCTGCCCGTCCGGGTACCCGCCGGGCTGCTCCGCCTGCAACCTCTCAAGCAGATCACGCGATGTCCGCCATGGCTCCGCTTCGAACCAGACCCGGAGTTGCGCCGTCACCGCAGCAAACGGATCAGGACGACGCCGAAGCCGCCTGGCCTTTTCCTTCGGCCGCGCCGTCGGGCGTACCTCGCCATCCTGCCAGGCCGTTCGCAATCCGGACAGGAACTGCTCCAGCGTCGGCACAGCAGGCGGACTGGCACCAGCGACCGGCTGGTCGGCGATGTCGACCAAGCGTTGCTGCGCCGCCCGGATCGCCTGCAGCAGCCGGACCGGGTCCAGCCCCGCAGGGATCGCCTCGATGTGGCGCCGCACATCCTCGGCGGTCCGCGGGTCTGCCAGCAGCCGCTGATGCGGCGTGGCTGGCGGGTGGTAGCGCTTCTTCACCTTCGCCCCCTCGCGCGTCTTGGCGGCCAGCTTGAACGAGGGCTGGAAGAAGTTCACGAATAGCCGCACCGAGCGGTAAAGCTGTGCCAGCGCGGCCGCCGCCTCCAGGCCCTCGAACCGGCGATAGCCGACGATCCGCCTCACCACCGCGCCATTCTTCTGTTCCACCCAGGCTTGGTCGTTCTTGCGATACGGCCGGCAGCGCGTGAACACCACGCCGGCCGCCTGGCAGTAATCCCGAACGGTCTCGTTCATGAACACGCTATCGTTGTCAGTATCAAACCCCAGCAACGCAAAGGGCAGCAGCTTGCGCACCTCGCTCAGCACCTCGGTCAGCAACCGCTGCTCGCGCACCAGCAGCGGCGCACACTCTGTCCAGCCCGTGGCGATATCGGTCAGCACCAGCGTCTGCACGAAGCTGCCCTTCGCCGTGGGGCCGCTGTGCGCAACCAGGTCGGCCTCGACGAACCCGGGTGCAGGATCGTCCCAATCGGCGAAGGTCCGCACCGGCACGCTGCGCCGGATCGCCGCCGACGGCGCAGTGCGCCGGCGCCTCCGCCCACCAGCCTGATCCCGCACCTGGCGCAGCGCCCGGTCCATCGTCGCCGCGCTCATCGCCAAAGGCTGCTGCGCACCTCGGCCGCAAGCCGGAGATGGCCATGCCGCTCCATCGCATCCACCAACACCGGCACCAACGGCCGCAGCCGTTTGCCGCAGACCCGGTCCGAGGCTTCCCAGAGCACGATCAGCGCCTCGCCGACCGCGTCGTCATAGACCCGCCGCCCCGGTCGCGGACCGGCCGGCGGCCGCTGCAGCTCCGACCGCAATAGCCGCGTCGCGTGCTTGCGGTGGAACCCGGTCACCGCCGCGACCTCGTCCAGGATCAAGCTCCGCTCCCGCCGCGTGCCGCGCGCATACCGCTCCACCGTCACTGCCACCAGTTCGTCACGCGTCGCCATGCTCACCCGCCTCATGCCCGCCCCCGCTGCGCCGTGCCGCAGGGGAACATTTCAGTTGAGGCAACAGCGTCAGGCTCGGGAGCATTTCAGGCGAGGCAATGCGGGAACCATCCTGATTGTCGCTGTGTAGCGCGGTCCGCGCCCTGAAAGAGGTCGTGGCCGAACAGGCGCTCGAGCTACGCCTGCTGAAAAAAAGTATGATCGCGGCTGGGGACGACCGCACATGAGGTATCCCGCTGCCGAGAAGCTCGAGATCATCCGCCTGGTCGAGCAGTCTCACTTGCCCACCCGCCGCACACTGCGTCAGCTCGGCATCCCGCCGGCGACCTTCTACCGCTGGGTCGACCGCCACCAGCGTGGTGGCCCGGAAGCCCTGGCCGATCGTCCTTCGCAGCCCGATCGCGTCTGGAACCGCATCGCCGATGCAACGCGCGGTCAGATCATCGACCTCGCCCTGGCCGCGCCCGAACTCTCGCCCCGCGAACTTGCCGTGCGCTTCACCGACCAGCAGCGCTATTTCGTCTCCGAAGCCTCGGTCTACCGCCTGCTCAAGGCGCGCGACCTGATCGCCAGCCCGGCCTACATGGTGGTCGCGGCAGCCGACGAATTCCACACCAAGACCACCGCGCCGAACCAGCTCTGGCAGACCGACTTCACCTACCTCAAGGTCACCGGCTGGGGCTGGTTCTACCTCTCCACCGTGCTCGACGACTTCTCGCGCTACGTGATCGACTGGAAGCTGTGCACCGGCATGGCGGCCAGCGATGTCACCGACACGCTGGACATGGCGCTCACCGCCTCAGGCTGCAGCCAGGCCCGGGTGCGGCACCGCCCGCGCCTGCTGTCCGACAACGGACCCTGCTATATCGCCGGCGAGTTGGCGCAGTGGCTGGACAAGCAGGCCATGGACCATGTTCGCGGCGCGCCCTGTCCCCCCCAGACCCAGGGCAAGATCGAGCGCTGGCACCAGACCCTGAAGAACCGCATCCTGCTGGAGAACTACTACCTGCCCGGCGACCTCGAAGCGCAGATCGAGGCGTTCGTCGACCACTACAACCACCGCTGCTGCCACGAGAGCCTCCGCAACCTGACCCCCGCCGATGTCTACTTCGGTCGGGGCCAGACCATCCTGCTCGACCGAGAACGCATCAAGCGAAACACCATCCAGAAGCGACGCTTGATCCACCAGCAGAACACCGCCTAACCTCGAAACCCGATGGGTCAGAGCCTCCGCTAACCAGCCGCCTCCACTGTCTCAAAGCATTCAACGACGGACAACCGAGCCGTCATCAACGAACAGGCCGATGATCTCGAGCAGGATGGCGCGAAGCGTTCCGATCAGCGTGCCCCCAGCGGCTGCGCGGCTGAAGCGGCCATCGCCGGGTCCGAGATCGAGTATCTGGTGACCCTGTCACCCGCCGGACGTTTTCTTCAAGCGCCTGGGAATAAACCGGCGTTCCCGGCATCTCACTCTCAAGCCGTGTCGCCCCAGGTCGGGTCGAGGCCTAACAGGAGCGCCCGTGTGACCCAGAGCCCCAAGCCCGCCACGTCCCGGCGCGATGCATTGACACTAGCCACCGGCCTAGTCGGCGCTGTGGGAACCATGGCTGCTTCGTCAGCACAGGCACAGCCCGCGCCCGCCGCTCAGCCTACGCCCGGCCCAGCCCCAGCCGCCGCGGCACCCTTGGGCGACGGCGTCTGGATCTGCTGTGAGGACAGCAACACGCTTGTCGTCATCGACCCCGTGCGCCTCGTGGTGCAGACCAGCGTGAACCTCACTTCCTTCGATGAGGATGGCCGCCCCCCGTTCCGCTTCGTGACCGGCGGCGTCATGCCGACGCATGGTGCCATGGTGCAGAAGCCGCTTTATCACGGCGCCATCTCAATCCACGGCGCGGTGCCCAACCCGGATTCCACGCTCGTCGCCACCACCGGGCGCGGTACCAGCAACCTCTACCTCATCGATACCGCCACGCGACGCGTCATCGGCAACCGGCCCAACCCCCAGGCCTCCGCGCAGACCAACCCCGAGCGCCTGACCAGCGGCGTTTTCGTCGGCCGCGAGCCGCATGAGCCTACCTTCACCCGCAATGGCCGCGAGTTGTGGGTGACCGTGCGCGGCGAGGACCGCATCGCTGTGCTCGACGTCCAGAAGGCGCGGGAGGAAAGTGCCGGTGGTCGGCCGGGGCACGCCATCCGCGGCTTTGTCGATACCTTGCCTGGCCCGGCGCATGCCTGGTTCTCGGCCGATGGCAGCCGCGCCGCGGTGATCAGCCAGAAAGCCTCCCTGATCGACCTGCTCGACGTTGCTTACGATGCGCAGGGCTTCAGCACCGCGCGACGCGCCGCACAGATCGATATCAGCGCGCAGGACCGGTTCGGCTTCAGCCCCTTCCTCAAGCTCAGCCCGGATGGGCGCGAATTCTGGATCAGCCACAAGCTCGCGGATTCATTGTCCGTGCTGCCGGCCGATGGCCGGGCCATCGCAGAGACCATCCCACTCGGCGCCCTGGCACGGCCTAACCATGTGGAATTTGTCGAAAACGCCCAGGGCCGCGCGGTCTATGCCAGCATGGCGCGGATCGACGACGGCGCGGGGCCGGGCGGCGGCGCGTCCTCCAAGCTCGCCATCATCGACCGCTCGGCGCCGCTGGGGCAACGCCGGATCGTGGGCGAGATCGCAACCGGTGGGCGGGAAGCGCATGGGCTTTGGCTCGACCCGGCCGGCACCCGGCTGTTCGTCGCGCATGAGCAGGACGAGTTGCCTGGCACTCATGGCGCCGGCCAGACGCTGTGCACGGTGCTCGATGTGACGGATCCGTTCCGGCCGCGCTTCGTCGATCGCGTGATGCTCGGCGACCTGGCGCTGCCATCGGGCGGACTGCGGAACAAGAAGGGCATCAACCTGGTCTTCGTCCGGCCCGGCGCCAGAAGCGTCACCGCATGACCGATGTGGCGCATGCACATCACGGAGCAATGGACGGTGCTCAGTCATGGGCTGATGCCGCTGACCCGTTCGCGCGGGCGATGGCCACGGCCATGGAGCGCATGATGGTCGCCATGCATGCCGCGCCGCCCACGGGTGATCCGGATCAGGATTTCCTGGCCATGATGGCCCCCCACCATGAGGGGGCGATCGAAATGGCAGGGCTGCTGCTGCTGCATGGCCGCGACCCGCTGACGCGCCAGCTGGCGGAAGAGATCATGGCGGGGCAGGCCGTCGAAATCGCGTCGATGCAGGCGCGTCTTGCTGCACTGCGCGGACCGGCCGACGAATTCCCTGCCCTCGGCGGCACGCGCGGGAGTGCTCCTGCTCGATGACGGCCGGCGGCGAGCGCGCGATGGCGGCTTTGATCGAGCCGCATATCCCGGCACTCCGCCGCTTCGCCTGGGCGCTGCTGCGCGATCGCACCGCCGCCGATGACCTGGTGCAGGATTGCCTGGAGCGGGCGATTTCGAGCTGGCACGTCCGCCGTCACGAAGCCGACGCGAAAGCCTGGCTGTTCGCCATCCTGCATAATCTGTTTCGGATGGGGCGGCGCAGCGCGTCCCGGCGCAGCCATGCGCACCCGCTGGACGAGCAAGGCGATGAGGGTTTCCAGATTGCCGATCCCACCGCCGATCATGTGGCCGAGCATCGCCTGATCTGGCGCGATGTGCTGGTCGCCCTCGAAGCTATGCCCGAGGATCAGCGCGTCGTCCTGTTGCTGGTGGGCGTCGAGGATTTTTCCTACGAGGCCGCGGCGCAGCTCACCGGCGTGCCAGTGGGCACCGTGATGTCGCGGCTGTCACGCGGGCGCGAAAGATTGCGCCGCCTGATCGCCGGCGACAGCGCCGGTGATAGCGCCAAACACCCGTTGCGGAGAGTGAAGTGACAGTGAATGGCGACCCCCTGCCGGTGGGCGAGGATGACCTGCAGGGCTGGGTCGATGGCCGCCTGGGCCAGCAGCGAAACGCACTTGTGGAAGCCTGGTTCGTCGAGAATCCGGAGGCTGCCGCGCGGTTCCGCGCGATGGCGGCGCAGCGCCAGGCCCTGCGTGACGCACTGGGCGAAGGCCATGCGGTGCCGGTTCCGGCGCGGCTGCGCGTCGCCCATCTGTTGGCGGCGCGGCGCCAGGCCCGGCTGCACGGCTTCCGCCGGATCGCCGCCGTGGCGGCATGGCTGGTGATCGGCGGTGGGCTGGGCTGGGCTGGGCATGGGCTGGTGCTGCAGGGCGCCGCGGTCACGGCAATGCGGCCGATGGTGGCCGAGGCGCTATCGGCGCATCGCGTTTTTGCCGCCGATGCGGTTCGGCCTGTCGAGGTCGCCGCGGCGCAGGAGGCACAGCTGGTGGGCTGGCTGTCGAACCGGCTCGGCCGGCCTTTGGAGGCGCCCGATTTGGTGCCACTCGGCTATCGTCTGATGGGCGGACGGCTGCTGGCGGGCGCCGCGGGCGACCCGGCGGCGCAGCTCATGTATGCAGGCCCCGGTGCTGAGCGCCTGACGGTCTACCTGCGCGCCGACCGGGCCGGCGGGGCGGGCACCGAGTTCCGGTTCGCCGAGGTTCCGGCGCAGGGCGTCACCGCCTTCTGGTGGGTGGATCGGGGCTTTGGCTTCGCCGTCGCCGCTGAGGGATTGGAGCGTGTTGCGCTGCAGCGGGTTGCCGAAAGTGTGCACCGGCAGGTGGCGCGGTTCCAGGCGTTGTGACCGGCACAACGTGCGTCACTGCACAATCCAGACAGCAGGACCCCAATGAGGATGTCCACTCTCGTCACGCTTTTAATCTGGCAATCACTGGGCTGGGCTGGGCTGGGCCGGGGCGGCGCCGGCACGGTACGGTCCGAGACGATCACGCTGCCCTTTGACAACGGCGAGTGCCCCCTTGAGGTGGTGCGACTGGACTCGAACGGCCTCTGGGCCAGTGACCAGAATAGCCCCAGTCTGCGGCAAGGCGCCGGATGACTTCACGGGCGGCGCTGTCGCGATTTGCCCTCGGCTCGGCCGGAGGGTTCCGGTGCGCCCCGAGTCTGGCTAGGCGGATTCCGGTGCGGAGGCTCTGCGGTGAATCCCAGGCGCTGCAGTTCCGTAGGTCCAGCCAAAATCTCAACCACGGCCGGGTCGAGCGCGCTTAAGCATTCCAAAAGCGCGCCGACTAGCGCGGAAGTCGCGGGGGTCGGTGCACGACCGGGGCGGCACGCCAGGCAGACAACTCGGTAGATTGCCGGCGCGAGCGGCCGAAAAACGAGTTCATCCTGCGTAATGGGCACCGCCGCCAGCGCGGGCAGCGCGGCGATGCCGACACCCTGCCGCACCAGACTACGCAGCCCGCCGACGCTCGATATCTCGTACAGTGGCCGCGGCAGGGCGAAGCGGTCACGCACCTGCCGGTCGATAACCGCGCGGATACCGCTCTCGGCACCCAGGCTGATGAGGCTGTAACGGCGCAGCGCGTTCCATGTGGGTTCCGCGGCGCTCCGCAGGAGCGGATGGCCAAGGCGGCAGACCACGCCGAAGCGGTCGCGCAGCAGCGGCACTGCCGCCAGGGCGGGATCGGGTGACGGCATGGTGGTGAGGGCGAAATCCAACTCTCCCGCCAGCAGGCGCCGCGAGGCACCGCCGGTGTTCTCCTCGATGATGCGAACGGTGATCCCGGGATGGCGCCGCGCAAGCAGCCCAAGCGCAGGCGCGACACCAAGACTAATAAGCGATGCGGTGGCGGCGACCACGACGTGGCCCCGCTCCCGCTGTGCATGGGCCTCGAGGTCGTCGAGCGCGCGCTCCATCTCCTCGATCGTGCGACTGGCGGTGACCAGCAGGCGCTCGCCATGGAGGGTCGGTGCGACCACGCGTGTAGTGCGGTCGAGCAACCGCAGGCCAATTGCGGCCTCTAACGACTTGATGGAGACCGTCAGTGCGCTTTGCGTGACATGCAGACGCGCCGCGGCGCGAGTGAAGCTGCGTTCCTCAGTGACGGCGATGAAGGCGCGCAACTGCCGGAGTGTCACGTTCCGATTCATGAGCTGATTATATCAATAGACAAGATAAATGAAATGGACGCCTACGATGAGCCCATGGTGCACTCTGCCTTGAAAAAGGATTGGCACCCGCACCGGGCAGCCGTAATCCGGGAGGAACAGGCATGGATCACCGCGGAAGCCCGCCCGATCCGTATCGCGTGCCCGTGATCTTATCGGGTCGGCGGAGGGTGCTTGGGGCTGGGCTGAGTGTGCTTGCCGCGCCCGCTGTGCGAGCGCAGGGCACAGCAGGCTGGCCGGGCGATCGCGTCACCATCGTTACCTCGCTGCCCGCCGGATCCACGGTGGATCTGACGACACGCATCTATGCTGACCAGCTCGCCCAGGCCTGGAACAGGCCCGTGGTGATAGACAACCGCGGTGGTGGCAACGGCGTGCTTGCCTGCCAGATGGTTGCGCGAGCGCGGCCTGACGGGCTGACGCTTCTCGCCACCTCGGCCATGACACATGCGGCCAATCCGGCACTCTACACGCGCCCGCCCTACAACGCGGTGGAGGATTTCGACGCCGTGGCGCGCTACGGCACATCGCCGTTCGTGGTGATGGTGCACAAGGGCCTCGGCACGCCGAGCCTCGCCGCCCTGACCGAGAGGCTCAAGGCAGAGCCCGGCAAGTACAGCTTCGGTGCTGGCTCGATCCCCTCACGCCTGGCGACGGAACTCTACCGCCAGATCATCGGCGCCGATGCGGTCCACATCGGCTATCGGGGCAACCAGGCCGGCTTCTCCGACCTCGTCAATGGCCGCATCGCGATGATGTCGGTGGACGTTGTCGGCGCCAAGCCGCTGGTGGACCGCGGCGATGTGGATGCGGTTGCGCTCAGCGACACCGAACGCCACCCGGCGGTGCCAAACGTGCCGACCAGCACCGAGGCGGGCCTCCCCGCCTACCGCTTCACCACCTGGTCGGGCATCTACGCGCCAAAGGGCACGCCGCGAGCCATCACCGCCCGCATCCACGCCGACATGGTCGCCGCCTACGCAATGCCCGACGTGCGCGCGCGCATCATGGGCATGGGCGGTTCGGCCGTACCGCCGATCGGGCCCGAGGCCTTCCAGGACTTCACCATCAGCGAGATCGCTGCCTGGGGACGCATCATCCGCGCCGCGGATATGAGAATTGAATAGGAGGACGCAAATGAACCAGATCCCCAATCCCCTCTGGACGGGGCCCCGCTACCGCCATGTGGCCGACGCGGCTGCGCCCTACCGCAGCATTTCGGTCGAGAAGCTGACGCCGATCATCGGCGCCGAGATCAGTGGCGTGGACCTGAGCGATCCGAACGAGGCGCAAATGGAGGAGATCAATCGCGCCCTGGCGGATAATCTCGTCATCTTCTTCCGCGATCAGCACCTGACACCCGAGCAGCACCTCGGCTTCGGCATGCGTTTCGGCCCGCTGCACATCCACCCGGCAGCGCCCACCGAGGGCGGCCATCTGGGGCTGATGATCATCAAGGCCGACCGCAACAGCCCACGCGCCAATGGCGAGGGCTGGCATTCCGACGTCTCCTGCGACGAAGAGCCGCCGATGGGCAGCATCCTCTACGTCAAGGAATGCCCGCCGGTCGGAGGCGACACGTTGTTCGCCAACATGTACGCCGCTTATGAGGCGCTGTCGGAGCGTATGAAGGCCTACCTCGAAGGCCTCACCGCAGTGCATGACGGGGAAGAGAACTACCGCGGCACCTACGCGAATTTCGGCGTCACGGACAAGCCGGTCTACCCGCGCGCCATCCACCCCGTGGTGCGCACCCACCCCGTCACCAGCCGCAAGGCGCTGTTCATCAACAAGGGGTTCACCCGTCGCATCCTCGACGTTCCGGTGGATGAGAGCACGGGCGTGCTCGCCTATCTTTTCGAGCACATGGCGAACCCGCTCTTCCAGTGCCGCTTTCGCTGGCGCGAGAACTCCGTGGCCTTCTGGGACAATCGCTGCGCTCAGCACCGCGCCATGTGGGACTACTGGCCGGCGACCCGCTACGGCAACCGCGTGACGGTAAAGGGCGATCGCCCGGTATGAAGAGCGTGGCCGGGCACATGCGGCATAGACACAACCCGAAGGGTGCCCAGGCCATGATGACGCGCAGGGCGATGTTCGGCGCCGCACTGGCAATCCCGACCATCGCCCAGGCGGATGGCTTCCCCACGCGCCCGGTGCGCATGATCATCCCCTTCGCGCCCGGCGGCAGCAGCGACCTGGCGGGCCGGCTGCTGGCGCAACACATGACGGGCGCCTCAGGGCACCAGTTCATCGTGGAAAACCGCGGCGGCGCCGGGGGGGACCTGGCCATGATGGCGGGGATCGCATCGCCCCCGGATGGCCATACCTATGTCATGGGTGGCGACCCCTGGCAGGTGCGCAACCCGGTCCTGCGCTCGGACATCCCATACGATACCGACCGCGCCCTGATACCGGTCGCGCGCATGGTCATCACCTGGTCGGTGCTGGCCATCCCGCGCAGCCTGCCCGTGACCAACCTCGATGAATACGTCGCCTATCTCCGCGCCTCGCGCGACCCGATCAGCTACGGCACGTCGGGGCCCGGGACGCTGTCGCATGTGCTGGCGCTGCTGTTCATGCGCCGCCACGGCATTGCGGCGGAGCCGGTGCCCTATCGCGGCTCGTCCCTGGCGCTGCAGGATGTGGCGGCCGGGCGGCTCAGTCTGATGTGCCCGACGGCGGGCGGCCTGTTGCCGCTGCTGACCGGGCCCCATCTGCGCGTGCTGGCCATCACCGGCGCCACGCGGCAGCCGATGTTTCCGGATGCGCCGACCATGATCGAGGCCGGCATGCCGGAGATCGACCTCAATTCCTGGTATGGCGGCATGGTGCCGGCGGGCACGCCCGCCCGCGTCGTCGGGCGCCTGTCGGAACTGACGGGCGCCGCCCTGGCGGATCCCGATGTCGCGAAGCGGCTGGAGGATCAGGGTGTGGCGTCGGCCTATCTGCCCAATCCGGCCTTCGGCGCGTGGATCATGGCACAGCGCCAGCTGTGGCGCGGCATCGCCGAACGCACGAACCTTCGTTTCTGACCATCAGGAGCCCAGCATGCACGAGATCATCGCCACGCCCCGCAACGATGCCAGTGTCTGGCGCGGCGATGCCATGTGCCGACGCACGGACTGGGTGCATGTGCTGACCGCACCGGAACTGGCCGAGCTCGACCGCGCCATTGCCCATGCCGAAGCGAGCCGCGCGCCACTGTTTTCATTGGGAAAGGAGGATTTTCCGCTGGAGTCGCTGGGCGGCAGGTTGATCGTGCTGCGTGGCGTTATCGAGGGCGGCCGGGGGTTCCAGGTGCTGCGCGGCATCCCGGTGGAGCGCTATTCGCCTGAGCAGGCGCGGATCCTGGCCTGGGGTATGGCCCGCCATATCGGCGACCCCGAGCCGCAGGATGCCAAGGGCAGCATGATGCACGACATCACCGACACCGGCCGCAAGGTCGAGGGCAGTGATTCGACTCGCGGCTTCGAGACCAATGACGAACTCAATTTTCACAATGACGGCGGCGACGCCTTCATGTTGCTCTGCCTGCGGACAGCACAGACCGGGGGCACCAGCAAGCTCATCAGCGTCGGCGCCGTTTTCAACGAGGTGCTGGCCCGCCGCCCCGAACTTGCCCGCGTGCTGCAGGAGCCCTTCCATTTCGACGCGCGCGCACAGGCCCGTTCTGGCGCGCCGCGAGTGCAGACGGTGCCGATCATGATCCATCATGCGGGCTTCCTCAGCGCGCTCTACAAGCGACGCTACATCGAACTCGGCCAACGTTTCGAAGAAGTGCCCCCTCTGAAGGCCGAGCAAATTGATGCGTTGGACATGGTGGATTCCATCTGCAACGATCCGGAGTTCCAACTCTCCTTCGAGATGCGGCCTGGTGACGTGCAGATCGGGAACAACTATTCTGTGCTGCATTCGCGCACACGCTACCACGACCACGATGACCCGACGCTGCGCCGGCATTTGCTGCGCATCTGGATGACGTTACCCAATGGCCGTCCGCTGCCGCCCGCATTCGCGAGCACGCGGGAATTCGGGCCGGCCTATGCACGACGGATGGCGCCGGAGCAAGCGCTGTGAAGGTCGGGCGCCGCGCGCTTCTATCCGCCTGCGTGAGCCTTCCCGCAACCGCCTTGGCACAAAGTGCGGAGGCATGGCCGGCACGGCCAGTTCGGATTGTCGTGCCCTACCCGCCGGGCGGTACCACGGACATCGTCGCGCGCCATTTTGCCGAGTTCATGCGCGGTCGCCTCTCCCAGCCAGTGCTTGTTGAGAATCGCCCCGGCGCACAGACGAATATCGGTACTGAGGCGGTGGTACGCGCGCCGGCTGATGGACACACATTGCTGTTCGGCGCCACGTCGCTTGCGAGCAACCCGGTGTTCGGCCCGCACCTCCCCGGCGTGGACCCGCAGTCGGCACTCGACCCCATCGGAATGCTGGTTCGGATCCCCTACATGGTTGCCGCCAACCCAAGGTTTGCGGGGAACAGCGCCGCAGAGCTGATCGCGATGGCGCGTGCGGCGCCCGGCAGGTACACGATCGCGAGCGCTCAGTTGGATTTCCAGGTTGCCCTGGTAAGCCATGGCAGCCGTTTCCAGCTCGAGCATGTCGGCTACCGTGGCGGGGCTGCGGCCATGACGGATACGATCGCCGGGCAGGTGGACATGGTGTTCGCTCTGGTTCCGGTCCTCCTTGCTTCGGTGCGCAGCGGCGCACTGAAAGCAATCGGCATCACAGCAAGCCAGCGTTCAGGCCTACTACCCGCGGTGCAAACATTTCTAGAGACAAGCCAATCGACGGCCGTGACTGACGCATGGTTCGCACTCTTCGCACCGGTCAGAACGCCGCCGGCCATTATCACCCGCCTAGCCGCTGATACGCACGCCTACACGCAGGACGCCGATGTGCGGGCACGCCTTGCCGAACTGGGCATCGAGCCCAGCCCGGCCACCCCGGAGGAACTGCGGCTCACCCTGCGCGATTTGACCGACCAGTACCGTGATCTGGTGCGCAGCATGCCCACTGCTCAGCGCTAGACACCTAACCAAAGGAAGCAGGCCCATGTCACACGTCATGCCGAAGAACGAATTGCGCCCCGTCCGTGATGAACATGCCTGGGCCGGGCCGGATATGGCCAAGCGCACCGATTGGATACGCCCGTTGACCCCCGCCGAAATTGAGGCGATGGCCCACGCGGTGCACCAGCTGGACGCGACCGGCATCGACATCGCCGATATCACCGCCGCCGACTTCCAAGCGCCTGCGTTGCAGGGGCTGATCGACGAGATCCGCGAAACGACACTACACGGTCGCGGCTTTATCCTGGTGCGAGGCGTGCCAGTCGATCGCTGGAGCAAACGCCAATGCGGGATCGCCTACTTCGGGCTCGGCGCACATCTGGGCGAGGCGATGTCGCAGAATGCCAAAGGCCACATCCTAGGTCATGTCAAGGACATCGGCCTTGATTACAACGCGCCGAACAATCGCGGCTACCAAACCGCCGCGCGCCTCCCTTACCACACGGACTCGTCCGACATCGTCGCGCTACTCTGCCTCAAGCCTTCCAAAAACGGCGGGCTTTCCACCATCGCCAGCTCTGCGGCGATCTACAACGCCATGCTGGAGCAGCGGCCGGACCTAGTGTCGGAACTCACCAGGCCCGTCTACCGTGATCGCCGCGGCGAGGTCCCGGAGGGCGCCGAGCCCTGGTACGCTGTGCCGGTGTTCAACCCCATGCCCGACGGCGCGCTGGTCACCACCTATGTCCGCAGCGCGATCCGCAAGGCCCAGCGCTTCCCTGAGGTGCCGCGCCTCACGCCGCAACTCGAAGAGGCCTGCAACATGCTAGACGCGCTAGCCGAGAGCCCCGCCATTCACCTCGACATGGAATTCCGTCCTGGCGATATGCAGTTTCTCAACAATCACTGGATTATGCATTCGCGCACGGCCTTCGAGGACTTCCCCGAGCCCGAGAATCGCCGCCACCTGTTTCGCCTTTGGCTCGCATGCCCCGACGGACCTGAGCTGCCCGAGGTGTTCACCAAGCATTGGCAGGGGGCGAATGCCAATGGCAGGCCGGGAGGGATCCGCGTGCCTGGCGTGAAGCTGAACGCACCCCTGGAAGCGGAGTAGCTTGCGGGGCGGCATGCGACGTCGTCAGAACAGCGGCGCCGCCCGAAGCACGGCTACATCGCTGAATGTGGAAACCGGTGCCGCTCAGCTCCTGCTCGCGGCTCAGAATTGGTGACCGGGCCTGCAACTTGGTCATATTCACCCAGCTGGCGATTTGCGATCTTCCCAGGACCTCGAAGGACAGCGCCAGTAACATGCCGCGGCGCCGGGTGCGTTTACCGACTATCGCGCGTCTATCGTACGGGCCAGCCGGAGGAGCGGACGCTGGCGATGGCGCAATAAGCGTCCCCACTAGAAGCGAGGGCCGGATCAACCAGCGCAACGGCTACCGCGAGCGTGATTGGCAGACCCGTGCCGGCAATGTCGAACTGCGCATCCCGAAGCTTCGGAAGGGTTCCTACTTCCCGGCCTTCCTGGAGCCCCGCAGGACCGCGGAGAAGGCGCTGACGGCGGTGATCCAGGAAGCCTACATCCAGGGCATCTCCACGCGCTCGGTGGACGACCTGGTGCGTGCCATGGGCCTGGACGGCGTCTCCAAGAGCCAGGTCAGCCGCCTCTGCGCCGAGATCGACGACCGCGTGCAGGACTTCCTCACCCGTCCCATCGAAGGCGACTGGCCCTACCTCTGGCTCGACGCCACCTATGTGAAGGTCCGCCAGGCCGGGCGCATCATCCCGGTCGCCGTCACCATCGCCGTCGGCGTCAACGGCGATGGCCGGCGAGAGGTCCTGGGCATGGCGATAGGCGCATCCGAGGCCGAGACCTTCTGGCTCGACTTTCTCCGCTCCCTGACGCGCCGCGGCCTGCGTGGCGTCAAGCTGGTCATCTCCGATGCCCATGAGGGGCTGAAGGCCGCCGTGACCAAGGTGTTACGGGCCACCTGGCAGCGCTGCCGCGTCCACTTCATGCGCAATGCCACGGCGCATGCAGGCAAGACCCAGCGCCGCCTGGTCTCCGCCTGGATCGGAACCGCTTTCGCCGAGGCCGATGCGCCCGCCGCCCACACCCAATGGCGCCGCGTCGCCGACCAGCTCCGCCCCAAGGTGCCCAGGCTGGCCGAGTTGATGGATGCCGCCGAGCACGACGTGCTCGCCTACATGGACTTCCCGCGCGAGCACCGCGCGAAGATTCACTTCACCAACCCGATCGAGCGGTTGAACGGCGAGGTCAAGCGCCGCACAGATGTCATCGGCATCTTCCCCAACGAGGCCGCCATCACCCGCCTCATCGGCGCCATTCTGCTGGAACAGTCCGACGAATGGGCCACTCAGCGATCGCGCTACATGACGCTGAAAACCATCGGCACCTTGAGCGACAATCCCACCGTCAGCCTGCTCGCCGTGGCAGGATGACGCGGCGGCTCAGACCGCCAAGGATCATCGCTCCTACACCACGCGATGGGGCACGTGTCAGTGGCGCTCGTAATTTCCCCAGATTGGGCGGTTGAAAATTCCCCACCTTGCGACGCGGTGGGGCGCTGCCCGGCAATAGCCCACCCTTCCTCCGGCAGTCCGGGGGAGAACAGGGGTGGTCAGGCTAGGGGAGCTCGTCATGATCCTGGATCTGCATCGGCAAGGCTTGAGCCTGTCCGCCATCGCCCGGCAGACGGGCCTGGATCGCAAGACCATCGGCCGCTACATCCAGCGTGGTCTCGAACCACCAGCCTATCGCCCCCGGCCACCCCGCACCAGCAAGGTCACGGCGTTTCAGGCCTACCTGCGGGAGCGTGTGGCGGCCTACCCTGAGTTGACTGCCAGCCGTCTGCACCGTGAGTTTCGCGACCTCGGCTATGCTGGCGGCTACACTGCGGTCAAAGTCTTCCTGCGGACCATCCGGCCAGGTTCGTCCGCGGGCTTCGAGGTGCGCTTCGAGACACCGCCGGGCCGACAGGCGCAGGTCGACTTCGCCCATTTCTGCACCGTGTTCACCGACGAGCCCGGCATCGAGCGCGTCGTCTGGCTGTTCTCCCTCGTGCTGGGCCACAGCCGCCTGTTGTGGGGCCGGTTCGTGCCGCAACAGGACATGCAGACGGTGCTGCGCTGCCACGCCGCCGCGTTCGAGGCTCTTGGTGGCGCACCGACCGAGATCCTCTACGACCGCATGAAAACCGTCGTCGACCGCGAGGTGCCCCAGGGTGACGGCTCGCAGGGCGGCCACATTGTCTACAACCGCACCCTGGTCGAGTTCGCCCGGCATTACGGCTACCTGCCCAAGGCCTGCAAGGCCTACCGGGCCAAGACCAAGGGCAAAGTCGAACGGCCGTTCCGCTACATCCGCGAGGACTTCTTCCTCGGCCGCAGCTTCCGCAACCGCGACGACCTCAATGTCCAGTTCCGCCAGTGGCTCGACCAGGTTGCCAATGCCCGGGTCCACGCCACCACGCACCGGTTCGTCAACGAGCACTTCGCCGAGGAGCGTTCCTGCCTGCAGCCCCTGCCATCTGGGCCGTTCCAAGCGGTGCTGCGCCTGGAGCGGCGCATCACCAAGGACGGCATGGTCTCGGTCGACGGCAACCTCTACAGCGTGCCCGATACGACGCGCCGTCGTCCGGTCGAGGTGCATAGCACCGCCGATGAGGTTCGCATCCTCGAGCAGGGCGCGGTGATCGCCGTCCATCCCGTCATGGACGGCCGCGGCCAGCGCCGCATCACGGCCGGGCATCGGACAACACCGCCACCCGTCAACAGCCAGACACCCCGGCACGGTCCACCGCCTGGCCGATCCGGTGAGGTCGTCGCGCTGCGCCCGTTGTCTTTCTACGACGCAGTCGGCAAACGCCTGGCCGACGGAGCAGCCGCATGATCAACGGGAGCATGCCGGAGAACCCGGTCGCGCGGATCCGGCACAACCTGGTGGGCCTGCGCATGCCCCGTGCTCTGGAAGCGCTGGAGGCCGTCATCCAGCAGATCGAGCGCGGCCAGCTCGGCGCCATCGAGGCGATCGACATCCTGTTGGCCGAGGAGATCACCATGCGCGAGGGGCGCCGGATCAAGGCTGCCCTGCAGATGGCGCGGCTGGCCACGATCAAGACGCTGACCGGCTTCGACTTCTCGTTCCAGCCATCGCTCGACCGCAACCGGATCATGGCCCTGGCCAGCCTTGATTTCATCGAAAAGCACGAGGTGGTCCATTTCATCGGCCAGTCCGGCACCGGCAAAAGGCACCTCGCCATCGCACTCGGGGTGGAGGCGATCCGGGCCGGACGCAGCGTCTATTTCTGCCCATTGGCCGACATCATCGACATCATCGACAGCCTCGCCAAGGCCGATCGGGAGGGGCGCCTGCGCGAGCGTATCCGCTATCTCTGCCGCACCCAGCTGCTGATCATCGACGAGATCGGGTACGTCACGCTGGGGGCTGCCGCCGGGAACCTGTTCTTTCAGCTGGTCAACGCCCGCTACGAACGCGGGGCCATGATCCTGACCTCCAACCGCGGCTTTGCGGAATGGGGCCAGGTGTTTGGCGATCCCGTCATCGCCACGGCTTTGCTCGACCGGCTGCTCCACCAAGCCGTGGTCGTGCACATCGAAGGCTCCAGCTACCGGATGCGCCAGCACGCCGATCTGCTGCCGCCGGTCACACCACCTACCCCTCACCCAGGCGCACTGCCCAAACGCCGTGGTCGGCCGCCGAAGGCAGCCGCAGACACAATGGCAGCCTCTTAACCAACAGCAACACGCAACGAAGTGGGGAGATTTCGTTCGCCACTTCTGGGGAGAATTCATCCGCCGTTGACAGCACGATCGCCGGTTACATCTTTTCCACCCGCACGCGTAGGGTGCCGCCTTGCATGTCGACTGCCGCCGCGGTCCCGTTGAATAGCCGCACGCTAACCGTGTCGGTCGCACTGACCCACCCAGTGACGCTGAGGCCTTGCAGATCGAGGGAGAACGAGACGCCGGTCACGACGTCACCGAGCGCTACCCCCGGCACGGTAACTGTCGTGGTGACGCCGGCCGCTGCGGCGATCTCGGGCGGGTCAAAGGTTGCCGAGCCGCTCAGCAGCACGCGGCCAAAATCTCGCATCAGCACCGCGAGCCCATTGGCCGTTCCGTCAGTCATCGCCCAAGCGGCCTCGCCCACTTGCAACGTCACGGTGGTCGTCCCGCGCACAAACCCCAACGCATGCGTGTTTGCACCGTCGCTACGCAGCAGGCTCACGCGCCGCCGCTGCGGCAGGGTCACGGTGCGCCCGGCAATTTGTGGCGCCCGTCGCCCGGACCGACAGTGCCAGGCGGTACTGCGCGTCCGTCAGCACGACGTGACGCTCCGCGACGCGGCCAAGGCGTAGGATCGAAGCTCATTTGCTGTCCATCCGGTCTCCGCAGCGCGCGCATCGTCGTTCGCCGGGGTGTTTCCGCCATTGAATGCGTGGCGACAATCAGGATGGTTGAGCGCGTCAATCTGGATGGTGATTGCCGGGGCTGACCGGAGGCGGGGCGTAGCCCTGCCGTAGGTCGGCCCCGGCAAGGTCGGTTCCTCTCTCCGGGGGCCAGCCTGCGACGGCGTGAGGTTTGTGCCGGATTGGCGGTTCTCTCCCCAGGGGATCGCCTCGTGCCCGGCACGCACATCACCGACCAGCAAGCGAGACTGTACATGCACCAACGCAGGACCCACACCCGCCAGATTGCCGCCGCCCGGGCGGGGATCGGCGCCACCACCGGCGCGCGCCTCGATGCCGATCCCCGTTTGCCCTCTCAGCGGCAAGCCCCACGTGGCCGTCGGCGGCCCGATCCGCTGCTCTTGATCTGGGGGGCCGAGATCATCCCCATGCTGCAAGCCACCCCAGGCCTGCGCCCCGTCGCCGTGTTCGAGGAGATGCTTCGCCGCCATCCCGACCTCGACCCCGGCGTCCGTCGCACCCTCGAGCGCCGCGTCCGCCAATGGCAAGCGCTGCACGGGCCCGAGCGAGAGGTGATCTTCCGCCAGGACCACCCGCCCGGGCAGCAGGGCCTGTCCGACTTCACCAACGCGGGCGAGCTTGGCGTCACCATCGCAGGCGTGCCGCTCGAACACCGCCTCTACCACTTTCGCCTGGCATTCTCCGGCTGGGAGCATGCCGAGGTCGTGCTGGGCGGCGAGAGCTTCACCGCATTGGCCACCGGGTTGCAGAATGCCCTCTGGGCCGTGGGCGGCGCGCCTCGCGAGCATCGTAGCGACAGCCTGTCCGCCGCGTTCCGCAATCTCGAACCCGCAGCCGCCGATGACCAGACCCGGCGCTACGAGGCCCTCTGCGCCCACTACGCCATGCAGCCCACCCGCAACAACCGCGGTGTCGCGCATGAGAACGGCTCGATCGAGGCATCGCACGGCCATCTCAAGGCGGCCCTGGCCCAGGCCCTGTTGCTGCGCGGCACCGCCCACTTCGACGAGCTGGCCGACTACCGCCGGTTTGTCGACGAGGTCATCGGCCGCGCCAATGCCCGGCGCCGCAAGCTGGCCGACATCGAGCGCGCCATCCTGCAACCCCTGCCGGGCCGCCGCACCACCGACCACGATGAGGCCCTCGTCACCGTCAGCCGCAACGGCGGGTTCCTGCTCCGCCGCGTCTTCTACACCGTGCCCTCTCGCCTGATCGGCCACAGGTTGCGCGTCCGCCTCTACGATGACCGGCTCGAATGCCTGCTCGGCAGCACCCTCGTTCTGACACTGCCCCGAGGTCGGCCGTTCCAGGGCCGGGGTGCGCCCAACCGCACCCTGCACGTCGTGGACTACCGTCACGTCATCCACGCGCTGCGCCGCAAGCCCGGCGCCTTGCTGAATCTGGTCTATCGCGACCAACTGTTCCCCCGCGACGCCTACCGCCGCACCTGGGACCGGCTGGTGGCGAACCAACCAGCTCGGGCGGCGTGCCGGGTCATGGTCGGCCTGCTGGCGCTGGCGCATGAGAGGGGCTGCGAGGCCGACCTGGCGGGCGAGCTGGACCGGCTGATCGAGGCAGACGCGATGCCGGATCTCGGCGTCTTGGAAGCCCGGTTCGCACCGTCCCCGGGCCGCATGCCCGATGTCACCGTAACGCTCCCTTCGCCCGCTCTCTACGACGCGCTCCTGTTGCCTGACTCCCTGCCAGAACCCCACGTGGAAGGAGCGCCGTCATGACCGGCCGCCTCGAAGTCGACACGGCCCGGCTGCCGCTGTTGCTCACCGAGTTGCGCCTGCCCGCCATCGGCCGCCTCTGGGCTGAGATGACCGAGCGCTCCGATCGGGAGGGCTGGCCCGCAGCCCGGTTCCTCTCGACGATCGCCGAACTCGAGATCGGCGAGCGAGCCCGGCGTCGGGTTGAGCGCCACCTGCTCGACGCCCGCCTGCCGCCAGACAAGACGCTCGACGGCTTCGACTTCGCCCACGTCCCCATGCTGAGCCGCGCCAGGGTCGCAGCCCTCGCCTCCGGCGACGCATGGCTCAACCGCGGCAAGAACCTGCTGCTGTTCGGCCCGCCCGGCTCCGGCAAGACCCACATCGCGGCCGCCATCGGGCGAACCCTGGTCGAGAACGGCTACCGCGTGCTGTTCACCCGCACTACCGACCTGGTGCAGCGCCTACAGACCGCGCGCCAGGACCTCGCCCTCGAAGCCGCCATCACCAGGCTCGACCGCTACGACCTGCTCGTGCTCGATGACCTGTCCTATGTCCGGAAGGATCAGGCCGAAACCTCCGTCCTGTTTGAACTCATCAGCCGCCGCTACGAGCGCCGCAGCATGCTCATCACCGCCAACCAGCCTTTTGGCGAGTGGAACAAAGTGTTCCCCGATCCCGCCATGACCATCGCCGCCATCGACCGCCTCGTCCACCACTCGGACGTCATCGAGATGAATGTCGAAAGCTACCGTCAGCGCGCCGCCACCAACCGCAAGGCCCGACCTGCCCCAAAACAGGTAAACCCACCACCGGAGCCGCCGACCCAGGACCTTACCTGAACAGCGTCCCAACTTGCCGCTTGCCAGCGACAATCTGGCGCGACAATCATCCGACCAAGCGCTGACGAATAACCATCCTGATCGCCGCGCCCATCCACCCCGATTGTCGCGCTACAATTGAACGAGGATGCCGAAAAGACCGCACCTGCTGGTAGGCTAGACGCGTTTCCGAGCGCGTTAAATCGAATGTGATCCTGCGACGCGGATCGGTTGTGATCCAAACTGCTTATCGGCGCCTGGGCTATTTGCTGGCTCGCGAGGGCCTAGCGCTGAACCACAAGAAGCTGCTGCGGCTCTATCGAGAGGAAGGGCTCAGGGTGCGCCGCCGAGGCGGCCGGAAGCGAGCGCCGGGCACCCGGGCGCCGATGGTGCTGCCGCAGGGTCCGAACCAGCGCTGGTCGTTAGACTTCGTCTCCGATGCGTTGGGCTGCGGCCGGCGGTTTCGCATTCTGTGCGTGGTCGACGACTTCACGCGCGAATACCTGGCGCTGGTGGCCGACACCTCGCTGTCGGGCGCCAGGGTGGCGCGTGAGCTCGACGCGATTGTAGCGCTCCGCGGCAAGCCTTTGGCGGTGGTCAGTGACAACGGCACGGAGCTGATTTCGACCTCGATCCTGCGCTGGTCGCAGGAACGGCGAGTGGAGTGGCACTACATTGCCCCAGGGAAGCCCACCCAGAACGCGTTCGTCGAGAGCTTCAACGGGCGCCTGCGGGATGAATACCTCAACGAGACGTTGTTCACCTCGATGCCGCAGGCCCGAGCAGTGCTGGCCGCCTGGCGGCAGGACCACAACACCATCCGGCCGCACTCGAAGCTGGGCGGGCGTACCCCCGCCGAGATTGCCGGCTAACGGGGTTGGGGGCATGCCCCCAACCCCGTTGCCATCACCTCAAGCATCAGCCATCAACACAGAGGACTCTCCGTCTGAGTGGATACATTCAGGGGAGCACGTCACCCGCCGTTGCGTGGCACGCGGCAGCAGGATCTGAGCGTGTGCCAACGGCACCACCTTGAGGCCGGTCCGGAGACCTCACTTGCTTCGTCTGGCTCTGCGAGTCGCGTACTCCTGCAAGCATAATCTGCAGATTGTTAGAGATTTAAGAAAGACAGCGATAGCATCTCTCTAGCGGTAGGTTTGGCCCTCGGGTCGGCCCTCGGACGCGCCGCCGTTGCGCATTGCGTGATGTCCTCCCGCGCGTCGTGACGAGACAATTCTCGCATGGCCGCGCTCACACCACCGCTCCTCACAGCCTTCCCCGACCAGCCCCTCGCGCTGGCCGGAACCGCCTGCGCGACGTTGCAGGTGGCTCTGTCCGATGAGCGGCGATCCCTCCTCATGCTCGATCTGGTCCGCGCCTTGGCGCGGCAGGCGGCGGCGGAGGCCTGGGCGCAGGCCGGTCTCGCAACCCAGCCGG
>JBKJNV010000576.1:0-3863 GCA_046593435.1 Roseomonas sp. | reverse complement strand
TTTGCCGCGCCCGTCACCAGGGCCGCGCGCGGTATTGAGGTGGCAATCATCATGGGCGGGGTGATACGCCACCGCCACACAACAGGAAACTCCCCATGCGCGCCACGCTCGCACTTGTTCTATTGCTGGCCGCCGGGCCTGTATCCGCCCAGTTCAGCATGCCCGGCATGCCCAGCGCCCCCACCGTGCCGAGCCTCGGCGGCCAGGTGCCCGGCACCCAGGCACTGGCAGCGCAGACGCCCGAACAGCGCCGTGCCTTGTGCCAGCGCCTCGGCACGGCGGCGGCGGGGTGCGGCCTGGGCATTGGCGCGCAGGCGCTGACCGCCTGCCTCGTCCGCACCCTGCCAACGCAGGATTCCCTCCGTGTCGCCCGCGTGGCGAACGAGGCGCGCGGCGATGCCAGCTCCCTGATGCGGGAATGCGGCGTGGGGCTGCGCTGAACAGCGACAGGCGCAGCCGCTCCACCCCGGCCTCCGCGGCCGAGAGCGCTTCGTCATGCTCTCTCCTGATCCGCGGCAACATCGCCGCTGTCAGGCAGGAAAGCCGGCTATCGGGCTGTCCGATTTTCCCAAGCCACCTCTGGTGCTGCCGATATCAACGGCGATGCGAAGCCGGCGCGTTTTCCACTCAGCGCGTCCTCTCAATGCCGATCTGTCGGACGGCGCGCCCCAGTGCCTCATGCTCGGCATTGATGAGCTGCGCCGAGGCCTCCGAGCCACGCCATTCCGGCGTGACGCCACTGCGCGCCAACTGGATCTGAAAGCGCTCTGAGCGCCAGGCGGCCTCAAAAGCCGTCATCAGCGCCGCGCGCCGATCCGCTGGCAGGCCGCGCGGAGCGAGCATGCCCCACCAGATCAATGTTTCCTCGGCCGGAATGCCAAGAACATCCAGACCGGAGCCCGTCGGAACCTCCGGGTGCTGGGCGCGCTGCGTCAGGATCAGACAGCGTGCGCGGCCGTCACGGATGGCGGGCATGGCCACCGCGATGGAGCCGCCGTAGAGATCAATATGCCCGCCGGAGAAAGCCGTCAGCGTCGGCGCGGCACCCTGGAATGGCACCATGATCGCCTCCAGGCCCAAGGCGCGGAAAGCGCGCTCGGCGGCCAGGTGCATGTTTCCGCCCACGCCATCGGTGCCATAGGTGAAGCGGCCAGGTGCCGCGCGCATCGCCGCGATCAGCGCGGGGGCGGTGGAGATCGGGCTGTCCGAACGCACGCACAGCGTGAAGCCGGTGTGGCCCACGATAAACATCGGATCGAGCTGGTCTAGCGTGTAGCGCGTGGTCATCACATGCGGGGCCGCGGTGATGGGCGAATTGGCGGTGAAAAGCAGCGTCGTGCCATCGGGGCGCTGCTCGGCCACGAATTGCGTGCCGATGGTGGAGGAGGCGCCAGGCCGGTTCTCCACCACGATGGGCTGGCCGAGCGACGTGCCGACGATCTCGGCCAGAAGCCGCGCGAAGATATCCGTACCGCCACCGGGCGCGATCGGCACGATGATGCGGATGGGGCGCTCGAAGCCCTGCGCGGCGACAGGTAGCGGCAAGAGCATCGCGGCGAGGATCAGGAAGCGCTTCAACATGGGCACAATCTCCAGGAGGTCAGGCGAGAACGCGCGGTAGCCACAGCGCGATTTCTGGGAAAATAAGGAGAAGGATCACTGCGGCCAAATAGGCCAACAGGAAGGGTATGACGCCGACAAGGACAGCGGTGATGGGCCCCGGTTTGGGCCGCATGCCTTGGAGAACATACATCATCATGCAGCCGGTTGACCTGACTCTGCGCGATCTCGGCCAGCATGACAATGATCACGCCAAACCATGTCCGGCGCGCGTCATCTGTGCGGGTTTCGTAGCGCGCGAGTTGTCCGCGATGTTCGATGCATGTTCTGGGGCATCGCATGCGGCGGGCAATCATGCCGTGGGAGGTGTGGGTGACGCGTTTCGAGGAGGCTTCGAAGCGGCATCGTCAGGGCCGGATCGGCGCTGGCGGCGCAGCGTCTCGATCGGGGCAGTGGTCTCAGCTGGCAGGCGGCTTGGGCTGCGAAGCGGCCTGGCGGATCGGTCGCGCAGACCCGGCAGACCCTCGGCCAACCTCTGCACAATCAGCATTCGACTGTGCGGCGTAGTTCGGGCATTGTCATGGCTGTCCATCCGGGGCTCCGTGTTGGTGGGTCTTGGCCTCGCAACCACAGGCAACCAACTCAGCCCCGGAGGGACAACCCCCATGGCAACGACAGCTAGGTAAGCCCGGGACCGGCGCCGCTCAGCGAGGCCCCGAATTGGGCGGCCCCTCCGCCGAGGCCTCGCCCAGGGACAGCATCAGACGGTTCGCCCAATTGAAGAACGCCGCGGCCTGAATGATGTCGCTGATCGCGAGGTCATCCATCCCCGCGTCACGCAGGCGCGTGACGTGTTCGGGGCCGAAATTCATCGGGATCGCGGTGAGCGCGACCGAGGCGGCCACGATGGCGTTCCAGCGCTCGCCGAGATCGGCGCCGATGCCGTCGGCGAGCAGCCGGTCCACATCCGCCTCGCGCTTGGCGTAGGTCGCAGCGAAGCGCGCATGGACCGAGCAGCAATAGATGCAGCCGTTAAAGCGCGAGACGGCGGCCGCGGCCAATTCGCGGTCTGCGCGCGGTGCGCCGGCGGTGGGGTTGTAGAAGATGTCCTTGTCGGTGCGGGTGCGGTGTTCCAGCGCATCGGGATCGCGCGCGAGCAGGCGGAAATAGGCCGATTTCGCGCGCGCGGGCTCGATCAGTGCCGCGATGTGGTGCGGCGTCAGCTCGGCTTCGGAGAGCGGTTCGATGAAATCCACCCAGCCGATCTGCGCGCGGGTGAAGACATTGGGTGCGTCGGACATGGGGTGATCCTCAGCGCGTCGCGGCCAGCACGGCCAGGCCGGCGACCACACGGATCTGAAAGGTGAGGAAGGAGACCAGCTGCGAGAGGGAAACGATGGCGGTCTCGTCCCAGCCCGCTTCGTGCAGCGGCGGGAAGCGCCCGGCATGGGCATCACGCGGGTGGAAGACCAGGTAGTGCGCGTGGGAAAAACCCGCCGCAAGCTTGGGGCCCAGGGCCTGCGCCAGCGCGGGTGAGAGGGCGAAGGCCGGGGCAGGCGTGTCCTCCACGCTGAGCGGGCCGGGCGGATAGGCGCCGCGCGGGCCTTCCGCGGCAGTCTCCGTAACCGCCGCAGCGACGGTCTGCGCGAGCGCTTCGCCGCCATGCTCGGCAAGGCCCGCCGCGTAATGCGTGGCGGTCGGCGCCGCACCGTGCAGCCCCGCGACATAGGCCGCGATGGCGAAGCGTTCGGCGATGGTGAAATCACCCGGCTCTGCCGGGGTGAGCAGAACCTCGTAGCTTTTCTGCGCATGGATGCGCGCGACCTTGCGCCCCTCCCGCACGGCATCCATGGGCGAGCCGGGCACAATGCCGACCAGCGTGTCGATCACATCCATGGGCGTTGGTCTTTCCTGATGGTCATGCCGCGCGCACAGGTGCTGCCGCTTCGCGACCGCGCCGCTTCACCTCACCCCCGCACCTGCCCCGTCCCGGTGATCTGGTAGCGATAGGTGCACAGCTGCTCCAGCCCAACCGGGCCCCGCGCATGCAGGCGCCCCGTGGCGATGCCGATTTCGGCGCCGAAGCCGAATTCGCCGCCGTCGCAGAACTGGGTGGACGCGTTCCACAGCCCCACCGCCGACGCCAGCCCCCCCAGGAACTGCGCCGACGCCGCCGCATCCTCGGTGATGATGGCGTCGGTGTGCTCGGTGCCGAAGCGGCGGATATGCGCCAGCGCGCCCGCCACATCATCGACCACGGCGATGTTCAGCACCGCGTCCAGCCATTCGGTGTGGAAATGCTC
>JBKJNV010000477.1:0-6342 GCA_046593435.1 Roseomonas sp. | reverse complement strand
CTCGATCTGCGACGTGACGAGGTTCCACCCGGCGCGGCCGCCGCTGATGTGGTCCACCGAGCCGAAGCGCCGCGCCAGCGTATAGGGCTCGCCATAGGTGGTCGTCGCCGTCGCGATCAGGCCGATATGCTTGGTCATCGGCGCGAGTGCCGCGATCAGCGTCGCGGGTTCGGGGTAGACTTGCCGACCCGTGCGCGGCCGCCACGGCCCGGTGCCGTCGAGGTCGCCGCTGCCATTCAGCGCGGCGGTGTCCTGGAAGAAAATGCAATCGAGCTTGCCGCGCTCGGCAACTTGAGCGGCGGCGACGTAGTGCGCGAAGGACATGTCGGTCTCGGGTATGGCGTCACGGTGGCGCCATCCGGCGGAATGGCTGCCGGGGGTGAGGAAAAAGGCTCCGAGCTTCATGTGGCGGGCGGGCATCGGCGAACTCCGGCGGGTCAAGCAAGGGTGTCAGCTTGCCCGCCTTGCCGCAAATGAAGCAACACGCGTGCCAAAAAGCGTCCTGTACGCGCCCCTCCCGCACCGCTCAGCGGCACAGCCGTGCGACGAGGCGCAGCGATCGCTCCAACGCCAGGGTGGCGGAGGGGAAGTACGCCGGCTGGACGGAACCCCGCGCTTCCGCGGCGAGCGAAAACCGAAAAATTGGGTGAGCTTTCAATTTCCCGTGATAAATGCGATAGCGATTCTATCCACTCCAGCCCAAGGACATGCCGATGCTCCGTCGCTTTATTCTCGCCCTGACTTTGCTGGCCGCCACCGGCCTGTCCACCGCCCAGGCGCAGGGGTGCGACACGCGCTTCAACTTCCATAACCAGTCGAGCGTCACCGTGATGGAGTTCTACTTCGACAGCTCCCGCAACCCGCGCTGGACCCGTGATGAGCTGGGCTCCGGCGTGCTGCCGGCAGGCCAAAGCCGCCGCTTTTCCGCCGCCTATAGTGGCAACTACGATTTCCGCGCCGTCCTGCAGAATGGCCGCGCCGTCGAACTGCGCCAGGTCAATATCTGCCAGATCACCGACGTGACCCTCACCAACAATGGCATGACGGCCCGATAGGCCGACCGCCCTGCTGCGGACCGAACGGCGCGGCAGCCATTGCCGCGCCGTTTGCGTATTCAGGACAGGCGACGCGCCACCAGGGCGCGCGCGCCAAACCCGGATCAATCCGCCGTCGTGCCGGAAGCCCGAACGATGGGCACCCACAGCGCAATCTCGTCGCGCACATACTGGGCGAAGCGTTCCGGCGAATAGCCGCGCATCGCCGGCGTGCCCATCTCATTGAACCGTGCCAGCACCTCGGCCTCGCCCAGCACCTGGTCGATCGCGCTCCACATACGCTCCACGATCGGGCGCGGCAGGTTGGCCGGGCCGAAGATCCCGTACCAGGAATAGGCCTTGAAGCCCGGCAGCCCCACTTCGGCCGCCGTCGGCACATCCGGCATCAGGTTGGACCGCTCATCGGTCGCGACGAACAGCGTCCGCGCCTGTCCGGCATTGTGGAAGGGCAGCATCTGGCTGGGGATGTCGGAGGTGAACTGGATGTCGCCCGCGACGAGCCCGGCATAGACCTGCCCGCCGCCGCGATAGGGAATATGGATCGCCTGCGTGCCGGTCTGGGTGAGGAAACTCGCGCAGGCGAGATGCCCGGAGGAGCCGACGCCGCTGCTGCCATAGGCAAAGCGCCCGCCGCTGCTGCGCAACTGCGCGATCCAGTCCGCCGTGTCGCGCACGGTCAGCCCCCGCGTCGTCACCGTATGGCAGATTGGAATGAAATTGGTCGGCGAGATCGCGGTGAGGTCGCGCACCGGATCATAGGGGAGATTGCGATACAGCCCCGCGGCAAGCCCCGTGGAGGACAGCGTAGCCAGGACGAAGGTATAGCCATCGGGCGGCGACTTCGCGACCGCATCCGTGCCCACCGTGCTGCCGCCGCCCGGCCGATTCTCGACCACCACCGGCTGCCCGAGGATCGCCGATAGCCTCGGCGCGAGCAGCCGCATGGTGATGTCCGTCCCACCGCCGGGTCCGAACGGCACGACCATCCGGATGGGCCGGTTCGGCCAGGCTCCGGCCTGTGCAAGGGCACGCGCGGGCACGATCGCCGGTAGAGACAGCGCCAAGGCCGCACGGCGGGAAATACGCATCAGAAGGACCCTCCATTGACGGGCAGCATCTGCCCCGAGACAAACCCTGCATAGTCGGATGCGAAGAACAGCACCGCATCCGCGATATCCTGCGCGACACCAAGCCGGCCGAGCGCAATGCCAGACAACACGAAGGCCTGGCGTTCCGCACTGAATGCGCCCCAGCCGCCCTGCTTATCCGCATCGGTCAGCACCAGCCCCGGTGCGACCGTGTTCACCGTGATCCCGTAAGGGCCGAACTCCATCGCCAGCTGCCGCGTGAGGCCAAGCACCGCATGCTTGGAACTGGCATAGGCCTGGATGCGCGTGCGCGAGGGACGAAACGCAGCACCCGAACTGATGTTGATGATCCGCCCCGCCCGCGCCGCCTTCATCGCGGGTGCGGCCGCGCGCGTCACCGCGAAGGCGGCATCGACGTTGAGCGCGAAGATCGCGTCCCACTCCGCATCCGAGACCTCCTCGATGGGCTTGCCGTGCTGGCCGCGCATCCCGCCCGCATTATTCACCAGCACATCGATGGTCGCGCCAATGCCGTGCACCCAGGCGGCAGCCTTGGCACGGTCGGTCAGGTCGAAGGCGCTGGTGGTGATCGCGTGGCCGGCTTCCGTCTCTGCCAGCCCCGCCGCGTCGATGTCGCAGGCAAAGACCCGGGCGCCGCGCGCGGCAAAACTCTGCGCGATGGCGCGCCCGAAGCCCATGGCCGCACCGGTGACGGCCACGATCCGGCCGGAGAAATCCTGCATCCGCGCTTACCCCATCCCCGGCCCTGCTCAGGGCGCACTCTCGCTTGCCGGATCATGGTCGACAAGGGAGACTATCCCCATGAACGAACCCATCGTGATCTGGGGTGCCGGCGCCATCGGCGGTTGCATCGGTGCCTTTCTCCGCCGCGCCGGGCGCGACGTGGTCTTCGTCGACATCGTCGCGGAGCACGTCGCCGCCATTCGCGAGGGGCGCCTCGCGATCGAGGGCCCGGTCGCGCAATTCACCACCGGCGGGCCGGCCTTCCTGCCGCAGGATTTCGCAGGCCGGCACCGGCTGATCCTCCTCGCGGTCAAGGCGCATCACACCGAAGCCGCGACGCGCGCGCTGCTGCCGCATCTGGCCGATGATGGGGCGGTGGTGTCCTGCCAGAACGGTCTGAACGAATTGGTGATCGCGGAGCTTTCTGGCCGCGCGCGCACCATCGGCGCCTTCGTCAATTTCTACGCGGATTGGTTAGAGCCGGGCCGCATCCACTACGCCAAGCGCGGCGCGGTGGTGGTGGGCGAACTCGACGGCACGACCACGCCCCGCATCACCGCGCTGCATGCGATGCTGCGCATCTTCGACGAGGATGCGGTGCTGTCGGACAATATCTTCGGCTACCTCTGGGGCAAGGCCGGCTATGGCGCGATCCTCAAGGCCTCGGCACTCACCAACGACACCATGGCGGAGTTCATCGCGAGCCCCGCGCGGCGCGGCCTGATCATCGCGCTGGTGCGCGAAATCCTCGCCGTCGCGCGGGCGGAGGGCGTGGCACCGCTCGCCTTCGACGGCTTCGACCCGGCTGTGTTCATGGCCAATGATGCGGCCGGGATGGCGGCGTGCCTTTCGGGTCTGGAGGCGATGAATCGCCTATCGGCGAAATCCCGCAGCGGCATCTGGCGCGACCTCGCGGTGCGCAAGCGCCCGACCGACGTGACCGCGCAACTCGCCCCGATCCAGGCCGCCGCACGGCGCCACGGCCTGCGCACGCCTATCGCCGATCACCTCGTCGCGCTGATCCAATCCATCGAGCGCGGCGAGGGCGAAATCGGCGCCCCGCTCGCCGACGCCCTATCCGCCACCGCCGCGAGGAGCCCCGCATGAGCGAAACCAAACACCCCGAAGGCGAGCCCTGGACCTGGGCGGAGCCGGTCTGGCGCCGCATCACCGGCCGCGCCCGCGCCGGGCGCTCCCTCAAGCCCACGCATTGGCCCGATGGTGCGCGCTGCGCGGTCGCCCTCTCCTTCGATGCCGACCACGACACCATCCCGCTGCGCGATGGCGATGAGAGCCCCATGCGCATCAGCCAGGGCCAGTACGGCAATCGCCAGGGTGTGCCGCGCATCCGCAAGCTGCTCGACCGCGAAGGCGTGCGCGCCAGCTTCTTCTACCCCGCCGTCTCCGCCCTTCTGTACCCCGACGAAGCCCGCGCGGTCGCGCAGGATGGCCACGAGATCGGCATCCACTCCTGGATCCATGAGCGCAACACCGTCCTGCCCTATGAGGCCGAACGCGACCTCGCTTTCCGCGCCGCCGAGACACTGGAAAAAATCACCGGCCAGCGCCCGGTAGGGATGCGCACCGCAAGCTGGGATTTCTCGCCCCGCACGCTCGACATCATCCGCGAGATGGGGCTGCTGTATGACAGCTCGCTGATGGCCGATGACGACCCTTACGAACTTCTGTCGGATGGCACGCCCACGGGCATCGTGGAACTGCCGCCCGAGTGGATCCGCGACGATGCGGTCTATTGGAACATGAACCGCTTCTCCGCGCTGCGGCCCTATACCCCGCCGTCGAGCGTGGCCGAGGTGTTCCTGGCCGAGCTGGACGGCGCCTGGGAGGAAAGCGGGATGTTCCTGCTCACCATGCACCCGCACTACATCGGCCATCGCTCCCGCATGCCGGTGCTGGAGAAGGTGATCGCGCATGCCAAGGCAAAGGGGGGCTGCTGGTTCGCGACCCATGCCGAGGTCGCTGCCTGGTGCCGCGACCACGCAGCCGCCTGAAAACCCTCCCGCAGCCCGCGCTTGCCGCGTCCCGCTACCCGCCCCTCAGCCAGCCAAGGAACACCCCGTGATCGAACTGCACACCTGGAACACGCCCAATGGCCGCAAGATCAGCGTCGCACTCGAGGAGATGGGGCTGCCCTACACCGTCAAAGTGGTGAACATCTCCAAGAAGGAGCAGTTCGAACCCTCCTTCCTGGCGTTCAGCCCGAACAACCGCATCCCCGCGATCATCGACCCCGAAGGACCCGGCGGCGCCCCCATCACGGTGTTCGAATCGGGCGCGATCCTGCTCTATTTGGGTGAGAAGACCGGCAAGTTCCTCCCCACCGACCTGCGCGCCCGCGTCCCCGTTCTCGAATGGCTGATGTGGCAGATGGGCGGCTTCGGGCCGATGCCTGGCCAAGTGCACCACTTCCTGCAACAGCCCGAAGGCCCCGCGCGCGACTACGGCGTGAAGCGCTACGGCGATGAGACCAAGCGCCTGTACGGCGTGCTCGACCGCCGCCTCGCGGGGCGCGACTACGTGGCCACCAGCGGCGAGCCGAGTGTCGCCGACTTCGCCATCCTCGGCTGGGCCTGGCGGCATGAGCGGCACCTGGTCCCCTTCGACGACCTGCCCAACGTCGCCGCCTGGTACGCGCGCATGATGGCGCGCCCGGCGACCGCACGCGGCTTCGAGGTGCATCTGGGCGGCTGATGGCGTTTGACGGGGGACGCGCCCCCCGTCTAGAAGCTGGGGCTGCAACGCCGTGTTGTTTTCCACTCCTGCGGAGGGGTGGCCGAGTGGCCGAAGGCGGCGGTTTGCTAAACCGTTAAAGGGGGATAACCCCTTTCGTGGGTTCGAATCCCATCCCCTCCGCCAGTTTCTACAACATCAGCGCATCAACGCGGCGGTCTTTGCTCCGGTGCCGGGCTAGCGCCGGTGGCATGCTACGGTTTTTGCTACAGGTCTGTGCAGTCAACGGGGCGGCTGGGCATCGCGCCATTGCGGCCATGAAATGCAATAGCCGACGCGGCGATAATCGCTTCGGTCGCGCGTTCTTCTCGCCTCCTCAGCGTTGGCTTCACAGCCAACCCGGCTTTCAATTGCATAGATGCTGGTCGTCGTTCACTGCGCGACGTCCGGCGCAAGGTGGATGGTCACCAGCAACAGGATCCAAATCATGCGCGGTCGCTTCTCAGCCATGCGATGTGGATCTCGGTCGTCTTGACGCACGCGTGCCCCACGTGCCGCGATGAGGCAGTATGTCCCAAGCGCCTGCCGCTCGCACATACTTCCATAGGGTCCGTTGTGGATCAGGTACCCAGACTGAGGAACGCCAAGGCATGACGCGAGGACCTCGCACCAGCAAGACCAAGCCCGCGGGCAAACCAAAGAGGTCGGGCGCAGCGACGGAGAGGCCCGACGTCGAACGATTGTCCCGCGAACTGGAGGACATG
>JBKJNV010000389.1:0-5833 GCA_046593435.1 Roseomonas sp. | reverse complement strand
CTGCCTGCCCTTGCCGCGGATGCGGCCCCCTTGGCGCGCCGGCCTGGCCCCTCGGCCGATGTGCTGCTGCGGGTGGGTGAGGCGGCGCATCTGCTGAGGGTGCGCGATGGCGTGCTGGAGGCGGTGGCGCCGGCGCCGGCGCTGATGCCGCGCTATGACATTATGCTGGCGTGCAGCGAGGAGGGGTGGGCGCGCTACACGAGTGCTGCGCCCCCGCCTGGCTGGCAGGATTTGCTGGCGCTGGTCCGCCACGGCGCGCTGCGGGTGGAGGGCGACCTGCGGGTTTTCATGGCGCATCTGGAGTGGTTCAAGGCGCTGTTCGCACTGTTGCGGCCGGCTGCTGAAGCGCGCGTGGCGACGGCCCCGGTGGCCGTGAAGACGCCCTATTTCGAGCCGGTCACGGGGCGCTATCTGCACCTGATGCTGGAGGGCAAGCCGCACCGGCTGTATGTGGAGGAAGCCGGCCAGGGCATTCCGCTGCTGCTGCTGCACACCGCCGGCAGCGATGGGCGGCAATGGCGCGGGCTGCTCAACGACGCGGATGTGACGCGGCATTTCCGGGCCATCACCTTCGACATGCCCTGGCATGGGAAGTCTTCGCCGCCGGAGGGGTTCGCGCCGGGGGAGTATCGGCTGACGACGGCCGCCTATACGGGGATGATCCTGGCGGTGGCGGAGGCCATGGGGCTGGACCGGCCGGTGGTGATGGGGTGCTCGATCGGGGGGCGGATCGTGCTGGATCTTGCGGCCGAGCATGCGGCGCGGGTGCGGGCGGTGATCGGGCTGCAATCGAGCGCGTTTGTCGCGCGCTATTATGACACGGCCTGGCTGGATCATCCGGAGGTGCATGGCGGGGCGGTGTGCGCGGCCATTGTCTCGGGCCTGGTGGGGCTGGGGGCGCCTCAGGCGGGGCGGGCGGAGACGCTGTGGCATTACAGCCAGGGCGGCCCCGGCGTGTTCCGCGGCGACCTGCATTTTTACCAGGGTGAGGGCGTTTTGCGGGAGAAGCTCGGGCGGATCGATACGGCGGCCTGCCCGGTGCACCTGCTGAGCGGGGATTACGATTATTCCTGCCGGCCGGAGGACACGCTGGCCACCGCGGCGGCAATCCCGGGCGCCGAGGCGGTGATCATGCCGGGGCTGGGCCATTTCCCGATGAGCGAGGACTGGCCCGCGCTGCGCCAGCACCTGTTACCGGTGCTGGACCGGATACGCGCGCCAGGGTGAGGCGCAGGGCTTGCGGCGCGCCGCCCGCCGGGCAACAAGGCGGCAAGCTCTCAAGAACTTTCGGAGATTCGCCCGTGATCCATCGCCGCAGCCTGCTTCTTTCGGTCAGCACGGCCAGCCTGCTCGCCGCCTGCACCGCCGGCGAGCCCATCCGCGCCGACGGGTCGCGGCCGCTGCTGACGCTGATGGAGGCGCAGCCGGAGCTGTCCGACTTCCGCCGCGCCCTGGGCCGTGCCGGTCTCGACACGCTGCTGGGGGGCGATGGCCCCTACACCGTCTTCGCCCCCACCAACGCGGCCTTCGCCACCGCCCCGCAGGCGATGCGGGACGGCAATGCCGATGCCCTGCGCAACCTCATCACCAACGCGCGGCTGAGCCTCGCCAGCATCCAGGCCCGCCAGGGCCGAGTCCGCATGGCGGGCGGGATCGAGATCCGCATCGTCGGTGGCACGCCGCAGCAGCCGCGCATCCAGGCGGCGCGCGAGGGCGGGGTGCCCTCTGGGGCCTCGGCCAGCATCACGCGGCCGAACCTGTTGGCGCGCAACGGCATGATCCATGTGATCGATGCCGTGCTGGTGCCGGCGGCCTGATACAGCATCATCTCGAACGACCTTCGGCGCCTGACGACCAGCGCCGGCCATTCGGCCGCGCGGCACGAGGGCAGTGCCTCGTGCCGATCTGAGTCTATCGCCTAAAGCCCGGCCTCATTCCAGGCGGCGCTGACCAGCGCGCCGGATGTGGAGAGCGTTATGAAGGCGGTGCGGCGGTCCGGCCCGCCGAAGCAGATATTCGTGGGCATGCGCTCGGGCATGGTGACCTGGCGGAGGATCTCGCCGGCGGGGGACACGGTGGTGATTTCTCCGCTGACCAGCGTGGCGATGATGATGTTGCCCGAGGCGGCGACGGCCAGGCTGTCCAGCCGCCGGAAGCCGGGGAATTGGGTGAGCATCCGCGCGCCGTTCGGGCTCGGCCAGGGGTCCTTCTTGAGCTGGCCGGGGCCTTCGACGTCCCAGGCCCAGAGCCGGCCGGTCTCGGTTT
The DNA here is from genome assembly GCA_046593435.1 of Roseomonas sp. Lineage (GTDB taxonomy): Bacteria > Pseudomonadota > Alphaproteobacteria > Acetobacterales > Acetobacteraceae > Plastoroseomonas. Next base: position 3,568 of record JBKJNV010000389.1, on the reverse strand, counting down.
CCGCCACATAGAGCACGCTGCCGTCGGGGCTCAGCCCGATGCCGTTCGCACCACCGGGGACGGGGAAAGCGGCCTCGATGATGCGGCTGCCATCGCTTGCGGCCCAATAGACGCCGCCATGGTCGCGGTCGCGCGCGCGCACCTTGCCGAGGTCGGAGAACCAGAAGCCCCCGCGCGGGTCCATGACGATGTCGTTGGGGCCGCGCAGCGCGTGCGCGCCGCAGCGGTCATACAGGCGGGTGACGGTCCCGGTCGCGGGGTCGATGCGTTCGATCCGGCCGGTGACGTAGTCCGGCGCCTGGCCGATGGGGCGGATGAAGCCGGGCTCCTCATGCCAGGCGAAGCCACCATTGTTGCAGACATACAGCATGCCGTCCGGGCCGAGCGCCATGCCGTTGGGGCCATCGCCAGGGGTCGCGATGGTGTTTTGGGTGCCGTCCGGGGCCACGCGGGTGATGCGGCCGGCGGCGATTTCGACTAGCGCGATGGACCCATCGGGCATCGCGACCGGGCCTTCGGGGAATTTCAGCCCGGTGGCGAGGGTGGTGAGCGGGATGGTCTCAAACATGGCGCGGTCCTCGTTTTGCTTTGTCGCCAGGATGCGGCGGACGCGCGCGCTTGACGAGGGGCCGCGCCGGGCATGACGCTGCGGGCATGACACCCGACCCCATCGCCCTCGCCGTGCTTGAGAACCGCCTGCGCGCGATCGTGGAGGAAATGGGCGAGGCGATGCTGCGCACCACCTATTCGCAGATCCTGAATTCCTCGCGCGATTTCTCGATCGCCTTGTGTGATGCGGCCTGCCGCCTTGTGGCGCAGGCGGACCACATCCCGGTGCATGTGGGTGCGATGCCGTTTGCCGCGCGCGCTGTCGCGGACGCATTTCCCGACCCGCGGGAGGGCGACATCTTCCTGCTCAACGACCCCTATCACGGCGGCAGCCACCTGCCGGACCTCACCATCGTGGTGCCGGTGATGGAGAAGGGCGCGCTGCGCTTCTGGTCGGTGGTGCGCGCGCACCAGACCGATATCGGGGGTGCCACGCATGGCGGCTACAACCCTGGTGCGACCGAGATCTGGCAGGAAGGGCTGCGCATCCCGCCCATCCGCCTGGGCGAGGGCCGCACCCCGCGCCCGGACCTGCTGCACATGCTGGTCACCAACACGCGCCTGCCGCGCGAGGTGCGCGGCGATGTGCTGGCCATGGTGGGTGCGGCGCACCTGGGCGAACGGCGGCTGCTGGCGCTGCTGGCCACGCAGGGCGGAGAGGCACTCGCGGCCGGCGTGGACGCCATCCTCGACCATGCCGCGGCGCATGCGCGGCGCATCCTGGCCAGCTGGAAGGATGGCGTGTTCGAGGGCAGCGCGTACCTGGATGATGATGGCCACGGCGCGGAAGACATCCTCATCCATGCCCGTGTCACCAAGCAGGGGGAGACGCTGACGGTCGATCTCTCCGGCAGCGCGCCGCAGGTCGTGGGCTTCGTCAATTCGAGCTACCCGAACATGTGGAGCGCGGTGGCGATGGCCTTCGCCTACCTGCTGGACCCGGAAGTGGCGAAGAACGCCGGCGCCTTCCGCCCGCTGACGGTGGTGGCGAAGGAAGGCACCGTGGTCTGGGCGCGGCCCGGCGCGCCGGTGACGCTGTGCACCTCCCACTGTTCCAACGAAATCGTCGAGGCGGTGGTCAAGGCGCTGGCGCAATCCTGCCCGGACCGCGCGATGGGTGGGTGGGGGCGGCGCTTTCGCGTGGCCATCCAGGGGCGCGACCCACGCCGCAAGCGGGATTTCGTCTGGCACCTGTTCCATGCCCGGCCGGGCGGCGGTGGCTCCGCGCGCGGCGATGGCTGGTCCACGGCGGGGGAATGGCATTCGGCCGGCGGGCTGAAATTCGGCAGCATCGAGATGGCCGAGACGCGGTTCCCGCTGTTCTTCCGCCACCATGAATTCCGACCCGGCTCCGCCGGTGACGGCACGCATCGCGGCGGGTTCGGCGGCGCGCTGGAACTGGTGGTGGAAAGCGACGGCCCCTGCCGCGCGAACACGGCCGGCGATGGCGTGCGCCATGGCGCGGCGGGGATGCTCGGCGGGGAAGATGGCGCGCCGCACCACTACGTGCTGGCGCGTGCTGATGGCAGCGAGCGGGTGCTGAAGACCAAGGAGGTGGGCGTGGTCATCGCGCCAGGGGATACGCTGCGTGTGTTGGCCGGGGGCGGTGGGGGTTGGGGGCCACCGAGTGGGCGGGACATGGATGCGCGCGCACGGGATCAAGAGAGCATGGGGGAATGAATTCCCCCAAACCCCCTTCTTTTATTTTTGCCTTTTGGTGCCGGCTGCGCAGCCAGCGCCGAACGGAACTGGATCAATTGATCGACGCAATTACCGACGAGAATCGGCAAGCGGAAATCGATTTTGGCCGGCCCTGCGGGCAGGAGACCCCATGACCTACCGCATCGGCATCGACGTCGGCGGCACCTTCACCGATGTGGTCTGCATCGCGGGCGATGGTGCCACCATTCTCGCCAAGGCCGCCTCCACGCCCGCCGACCAGTCGGAGGGCGTCATTGCCGGCCTGGTCGTGCTCGCGGATCGGCTTGGCCTCACCCTGCCGGCGCTGCTGGAGCGGACCGAGCGCATCGTCCATGGCACCACCGTGGCCACCAACGCGCTGCTCGAACGGCGCGGCGCCAAGGTGGTGCTGCTGACCACGGAAGGCCATCGCGACGTCATCGAAATGCGCGAAGGACTGAAGCCCGAACGCTATGATTTGCGCCTGCCGGCCGCGCCTGCCCTGGTGCCGCGCCAGCGCCGCATCCCGGTGCGCGAGCGCCTGCGGCCGGATGGGCGGGTGGAGACGCCGCTCGATCCCGCATCGCTCGCCGCGGCCATCGACCGCGCGCGCGCGGAGGGCGCGGAGGCGGTGGCCATCGCCTTCTTGCATGCCTGGCGCGACGCCTCGCATGAACGCGCCGCCGCCGAGGCGGTGCGCGCCGCGCTACCCGGCGTGTTCGTGACCCATTCGGCGGAGGTGCTGCCGCAGATCAAGGAATTCGAGCGCTTCTCGACCACCGTGGTGAACGCCTATGTCGGCCCGATCGTCGCGCGCTACCTCACCCGCCTGCGCGCGCGGCTTTCCGATGAGGGCTTTGCCGGGCCGGTCTTCGTCATTCTCTCCCATGGCGGCGTCGCGCCCGTGGAGGAGGCCGCGCGGCTCGCCGCGGGCACGGCGCTGTCGGGGCCGGCCGGGGGTGTTGCGGCCGGCGTGGCGCTGGCGCGGCAGGGGATCGGCGCGGACCTCATCACCTTCGATGTCGGCGGCACCTCCACCGACATCGCGCTGATCGAGGGCGGTGAGGCCGCGTTGGGCCGTGGGCGGGAGGTGGCGGGCGAGCGTATCGCGCTCGAGAGCCTGGATATCCTCACCCTCGGCGCCGGGGGCGGATCTATCGCCTTCCTCGGACCGGGGGGCTTGCTCCAGGTCGGGCCGCGCAGCGCGGGCGCAGTCCCCGGGCCGGCCTGCTACGGGCAGGGTGGCGAGGAGGCGACGGTCACCGACGCGAACCTGGTG
>JBKJNV010000207.1:0-5170 GCA_046593435.1 Roseomonas sp. | reverse complement strand
GGTCCTCCCGAACAGGCCGGCGGGACGCGCCAGCAGGACAATGATCATGATCACGAAGATCACGGTGGCCGAAGCTTCCGGCCAGAACACCTTGGTCAGCCCTTCGACGATCCCCAGGCCGAAGCCGGTGATGATCGAGCCCAGGATGGAGCCCATGCCACCGATCACCACCACCGCAAAGACCACGATGATGAGGTTCGTCCCCATCTGCGGATTCACCGAATAGATCGGCGCGGCCAACACGCCACCCAGGGCCGCAAGCGCGACGCCTGCGCCATAGGTGAGTGTCACCATGCGCGGGACGTTGATCCCGAAGGCCTGCACCAAAGCGGGGTTCTCGGTCGCCGCGCGCAGATTGGCGCCGAGCGAGGTCTTTTCGATCACCAGCCAGGTCGCCAGGCACACGAAGGCGGCGAACACCACCACCCAGCCGCGATAAACCGGCATGAACATGAAGCCCAGGTCCCACGCACCCGAAAGCTCCGGCGGGATGCGATAAGGCAGGCCCGAGGAACCAAAGTTATTGCGGAACACGCCCTCGATCACGAGGCCGATACCGAAGGTCAGCAGCAGGCCATAGAGATGGTCGAGCTTGTAGAGCCGACTGATCATCAGCTTTTCCAGCACGATGCCGGTGAAGCCGACGATGATGGGGACCAGGATCAGCGCGAACCAGTAGTTGATACCGAACCAGTTCAGCAGCATCCACGCCGCGAAGGCGCCCATCATGAACTGCGCGCCATGGGTGAAGTTGATGACGTTGAGCAGGCCGAAGATGACCGCGAGGCCGAGCGAGAGCATGGCGTAGAAGGCGCCATTGATCAGGCCCAGCAGCAGCTGGCCGAAGAGCAGGGGCAAGGGGATGCCGAAGAGTTCGTCCATCGCGAAACATCCTGAGAAAAAGCGAGGCTGGGGAAAGGAATTCCCCCAGACCCCATTCTTTTATTTTGGCGGCCGGGGCGGCTGCCCGATCAGCTCCGGACCAGCGGGCAATTGCCTTCGGCCATCGGGCGGAAGGCTTCTTCGGCCGGGGTGGTCTGGACCAGCTTGTAGTAGTCCCACGGCGCGCGGCTTTCGGCCGGCGTCTTCACCTCGAACAGGTACGACGGGCAGAGCTTGCGCCCGTCGGGGCGGATGATGCCGGCGCCGAACGCGTCGTCATCGCAGGGCATCGCCTTCATGCGGTTGATGACCTCGACGCCCGACAGCTTGGACGCCGCCACGCCCATGTCCTTGATCGCCTTGAGGTAGTGCAGCGTCGCCGAGTAATTGGCGATGGAGGCCATGTTCGGCTTCACATCGCGCAGCCGCGGCTGGAGGCGCGTGGTGATGGCGCGCGTGCGGTCGTTGAGGTCCCAGTAGAAGCTCTCGGTCAGGATCAGGCCCTGCGCAGTCGGCAGCCCCAGCGCATGCACGTCGGGCAGGAACATCAGCAATGCCGCGAGCTTCACGCCACGCCGCGTCACGCCGAATTCCGCCGCCTGCTTGATGCAGTTGACCGTGTCGCCGCCGGCATTGGCCAGGCCGATCACCTTCGCCCGGCTGGCCTGCGCCTGCACCAGGAAGGAGCTGAAATCGGTCGTGCCGGGGAAGGGCGTGCGCACCTGGCCGAGCACGCGGCCGCCCGCGGCACGGACGAAATTCTGCGTGTCACGCTCAAGCGCATGGCCAAAGGCGTAGTCGGCGGTGATGAAGAACCAGGTATCGCCGCCCGCGCGCACCATCGCGCCGCCGGTGGACTTCGCCAGCATGTAGGTGTCGTACATCCAGTGGATGGTGTTGGGCGAACAGGCCACGCCCGTCAGGTCCGAGGTGGCGCTGCCCGTGTTGAGGTAGGCCTTGTTCTTCTCGCGCGCGACGGTGTTGACCGCGAGGCCGACCGACGATGTGGGAACGTCCAGGATCATGTCCACGCCCTGGTCGTACCACTGGCGGGCGATGTTCACGCCGACATCGGGGCGGTTCTGGTGGTCGGCCACGACGACTTCGACATTGAAGCCCTGGTTGCCGAATTCGGCCACCGCCTGGCGCGCGCATTCGGCACCAAACGGGCCGGAGATGTCGCGGTAGATGCCGGACTGGTCGTTCAGCACGCCAATGCGGATGGTATTGGCCGCCTGCGCGCGCGCAGAGCGGAAGGGCAGGCCGCCCCCAACGCCCGTCATCGCGGCTGCCGCGCCAGCTGTGCCGGCCAGGATCGTGCGCCGTGTGGTCGTCATTCTTGGATCTCCCTGTTGAACATCATCAGCCCCGGACCAGTGGGCAATTGCCTTCCGCGACGGGGCGGAACGCCTCCTCCGCGGGGGTGGTTTGGACCAGCTTCAGGTAGTCCCAGGGGCCGGCCGATTCCGCCGGCGCCTTCACCTCGAACAGGAAGGACGGGATCAGCCGCCGGCCATCGGCGCGAATGGTGCCGCGGCCGAAGCAGTCATCCTCGGATGGCGTCGCCTTCATCCGGTTGATCAGGTCGAGCCCCGAGACTTTGGCGGCCGCAACCCCCATATCCTTCACGGTCTTGAGGAAGTGCAGCGTTGCAGAATAGCAGCCCGCATGGATCATGTTGGGGTAGTTGTTGGGCGTGCGCGCGATGATCCGCCGCGTCCAGGCGCGGGTGCGGTCATTGGTGTTCCAGTAGAAGCTCTCGGTGCAGATCAGCCCCTGAGCCGTCTGCAAGCCGATGCCGTGCACGTCGTTGATGAACAGCAGCAGCGCCGCGAGCTTGATGCCCCGCCGGGTCACGCCGAATTCAGCCGCCTGCTTCACGCAATTGGCGGTGTCGCCGCCGGCATTGGCCAGCCCGATAACCTTGGGCCGCGCGGCGGCCGCCTGCACCAGAAAGGAGCTGAAGTCGCTGGTCCCGGGAAAGGGCGTGCGTACCTGGCCCAACACGCGGCCGCCGGCATTGCGCACGAAAGCCGATGTGTCACGTTCCAGGGCATGGCCGAAGGCATAGTCCGCGGTGATGAAGAACCAGGTATCGCCGCCCGCCCGCACCATCGCACCCCCGGTCGACTTTGCCAGCATGTAGGTGTCATACGCCCAATGCAGCGTGGTCGGCGCGCAGGCGGAACCGGAGAGGTCCGCGGTCGCCGAGCCCACGTTGATGTAGGCCTTGTTCTTCTCCCGCGCGATCTGGTTTACGGCGAGGCCGACGGAGGAGGTCGGCACGTCGAGGATGAGGTCGACGCCCTGGTCATACCATTGCCGCGCGATGTTGGACCCGACATCGGGGCGATTCTGGTGATCGGCCTCGGTCACTTCGACGGGGAAGCCCAGCGTATTCGCGAGTTCGGCCACCGCTTCGCGCGTGCAGGCGGCCGAGGTGGGGCCGGTATTGTCGCGATAGGTGCCGGACATGTCGGTGAGCACACCGATGCGGATGCCCGGGCCCTGCGCGCGGGCGTCCGGGGCAAGCAGGGCCGCAGCACTTGCGCCCATGATCGTGCGACGTGTCGCCAGCATGTTTTTCGTCTCTCCCGCAGTTCTCGTGGATCGGCGCTAGCTGCGAATCAGCGCGCAATTGCCTGCCGCCATCGGGCGGAAGGCCTCCTCGGCCGGCGTGGCCTGCAGCAACGTGTAGTAGTCCCACGCACCGCGGCTTTCCGCCGCCGTCTTCACCTGGAAAAGGAAGGCCGGGTGCAGTTTGCGCCCGTCGGGGCGGATGGTACCGGCGCCGAAGGCATCATCGTCTGTCGGCATCGCCTTCATGCGGTTGATCACGTCCACGCCGCTCGCCTTGGCCGGGGCAACGCCCATGTCGGCGACCGTCTTGAGGTAGTGCAGCGTCGCGGCGTAGCAGCCGGCATGGCCCATCGAGGGCCGGTTGCCGCCCGGCGTACCATTCGCGACGATGCGCTGGCTGACGGCGCGCGTGCGGTCGTTCAGATCCCAGTAGAAGGTCTCGGTGCAGACCGAACCGCCGGCGACCTCCAGGCCCATGCTGTTCACGTCATTGACGAAGAGGAGCAGCCCCGCCACGCGCTGGCCGCGACGCATCAGGCCGAACTCGCCGGCCTGCTTGATGGCGTTGATCGCGTCCACGCCGGCATTGGCGATGCCGACGATCTGCGCACGGCTCGCCTGCGCCTGGAGCAGGAAGGAGGAATAATCCGTCGTGCCAGGGAAGGGGTGGCGGACATTGCCCACCACGCGCCCGCCGGCGCTGCGCACGAACTCCATCGTCTGGTTTTCGAGGCTGTGGCCGAAGGCGTAGTCGGCCGTGATGAAGTACCAGCTCTGCCCGCCCGCGCGCACCAGTGCGCCGCCGGTGCTGCGTGCCAGCATCCAGGTGTCGTAGGTCCAGTGGATCGTGTTGGGCGAGCACTGGCCGCCGGTGAGCTCAACGGTCGCCGCGGTGCTGTTGAGATAGACCTTGTTGCGCTCGCGCATGACGTTGTTGACGGCGAGGGCAACACCCGAGCTCGGCACGTCGAGCACCACGTCCACGCCGTCGCGGTCGATCCATTGGCGCACCAGCGACACGCCGACATCGGGGCGGTTCTGGTGGTCGGCCACCAGGACCTCCACGTTGAAGCCGCGATTGCCGAAATCCTGCACGGCGGTGCGCGCCGCGACCACGCTGGTCGGGCCAGAGATGTCGCGGAAGGGGCCGCTCATATCGGTCAGCACGCCGATGCGAATGGTGTTCGAGGGCGTCCCTTGGGCGCGGGCCCCGGTCATCGGCGTCGCGGCGGCGAGGCCGAGCGCGCCCGTGGCAGTGAGGAAATTGCGGCGACCAGACGTCGTCATGAGAATTTTCCTGCGGTTGGGGCTTAACTGCGGACCAGCGGGCAGCCGCCCTCGAAGAGCGGCCGGAAGGCCTCCTCTGCCGAGACGGTCTGCAACAGCTTGTAGTAGTCGTGCTGGTAGCGGCTCTCCTCGGGGCGCTTGACCTCATAGAGGTAGGCGGGGTGCATCTTGCGCCCATCCTCGCGGATGGTGCCGCGGCCGAAGGCGTCGTCCTCAGTCGGCATGGCCTTCATGCGCGCAACCACCGCGCGCCCGTCCGCCTTGGCCGCAGCGACACCTATGTCCGCCACGGCCTTGAGGTAGTGCAGCGTGGCGGAATAATCGCCCGCATGGCTCATCGCGACAGGGATGTCGCCCCCGGCGAGGGCGCGGATGCGGCGCGTGAGGCTGCGGGTCTGGTCGTTGGCGTCCCAATAGAACG
>JBKJNV010000324.1:0-3765 GCA_046593435.1 Roseomonas sp. | reverse complement strand
CGGTCAGTGCCTCGACAATCGTCATGCCGCCGGCTGGCAGCGCAAGCGTCGGCAGATCGCCCGACAGGCTGCCGGCCTCAAATGTCTGACGCGCGGTTTCGGCGGCGCGCACCGCCGCCTCCTCGCCGCGACACAGCGCGGTGGCAGCATCGGCTAGATGTTTCTTCGCCTCGTTCACCTCGGCACCGCCGAGGGCAGCCAGGCGCGCGATCTCATCGAGCGGGAGTTCGGTGAACAGGCGCAGGAAGCGGCCGACATCGGCATCCTCGGTGTTGCGCCAGAACTGCCAGTAATCGTAGGGGCTGACGCGCTCGGCGTTCAGCCAGACCGCGCCGGCCGCGGTCTTGCCCATTTTCGCACCCGAGGCGGTGGTGAGCAGCGGCGTGGTCAGCGCATGCGCCTCGCCGCCCGTCACGCGCCGGATCAGGTCGGCGCCGAGGACGATGTTCCCCCACTGGTCCGACCCGCCCATCTGGAGTGCGATGCCGTGGCGGCGGTGCAGTTCGAGGAAGTCGTAGGATTGCAGCAGCATGTAGTTGAATTCGAGGAAGGAGAGGTTCTGCTCGCGCTCGAGGCGCAGTTTGACGCTGTCCATCGACAACATGCGGTTGACCGAGAAATGGCGGCCCACCTCGCGCAGGAAGGGGACATAGAGCAGCGCGTCCAGCCATTCGGCATTGTCGAGCATGATGGCGTCGGTGGGGCCGTCGCCGAAGGTGAGGAAGCTGTCGAAGACGCGGCGGATGCCGGCCTTGTTCACCTCGATCTGCGCATCGTCGAGCAGCGGGCGGGCCTCGTCGCGGAAGGACGGATCGCCCACCTTGGTCGTGCCCCCGCCCATCAGCACCACCGGCTTGTGGCCGGTGCGCTGCATCAGCCGCAGCAGCATGATCTGCACGAGGGAGCCGACATGGAGGCTGTCGGCCGTCGCGTCGAAGCCGATATAGCCGGGCAGCGGGCCAAGCTTGAGGCGCGCGGCGAGGGCAGCCTCGTCGGTGGTCTGGTGGATGAAGCCCCGCGCACGGGCCTGGTTGAGGAAATCTGCGGGCATGGGGTGCTCTGGGGCTTTCGTCGGATCGGCGGGGCTAGCACACTCGCAAAATGATGAGAACCATCGGGCTGATGAGCGGCACCTCGCTGGACGGCGTCGATGCCGCGATGGTGGAGACGGATGGCGAGCGGATCGGCGAGATGGGCCGGCGCGTGACGCTGCCCTATGCGCCGGCGCTGCGCCGCGATCTGCGCGAGTTGCTGGACCGCGCGCAGGCGGGTCTCGATGTTGGCGACCCGGCGCTGCGCGATGCGGAGCGGCGACTGACGGAGGTGCATGGGGAGGCGGTGGCCGCGCTGGGTGGCGTGGCGGAACTCATCGGGTTCCATGGCCAGACCATCCTGCATCGGCCGTCGCGCGCGCCGGGCGCGATTGGGCGGACCTGGCAGATCGGCGATGCGGGGCTGCTCGCGCGGCTGACGGGGGTTCGCGTTGCGTATGATTTCCGCTCTGCGGATGTGGCGGCGGGCGGGCAGGGGGCGCCGCTGGTGCCGGTCTTCCATAAGGCACTCGCGGAGGCGCTGCCCAAGCCGCTGGCCGTGCTGAATCTGGGCGGGGTGGCGAACCTGACCTTCATCGGGCGGGACGGCGGACTGATCGCCTTCGATACCGGGCCGGCGAACGGGCCGCTGGATGACTGGGCGCGGGAGCATGCCGGTCAGCCGCATGACGAGGGCGGGCGCCTGGCGCTGGCGGGTGCGGCGGATGCGGATGTGCTCGGGCGCTTGCTGCGTCACCCTTACTTGGAAGCATCACCGCCGAAGTCACTGGACCGGCTTGATTTCAGCCGAGCGCTGGCGGAGTCTGGCCTGGCGGCGCTGCGGCCCGTGGATGGTGCGGCGACGCTGGTGGCCTTTACCGCGTGTTGTGTCGCCGCAGCGGGGCGGCTGCTGCCGGAGCCGCCGCTGCAATGGCTGGTCGCGGGTGGTGGCCGGCGCAACCTGGCGATGATGCGGGCGCTGGGCGCCGCGCTGGAGGCGCCGGTGCGGCCGGTGGAAGTGGTGGGCTGGGATGGCGATGCGCTGGAAGCCCAGGCATTCGGCGTGCTGGCCGCGCGCGTGCTGCGCGGGTTGCCGCTCAGCTTCCCCGGCACCACCGGGGTGGCGCGCCCCTGGCACGGCGGGCGCCTGACCGTCTGAAAGCAAGGCCGGGGAAAGGAATTTCCCCGGACCCCATTCTTTTATTTTTGTCTACGCAAGGGCACCAACGGCTTCCGGGCCGCGCAGCGGACCGCGAGCCCGAATGGGCGAACGCCGCTAATGCGGCGAGCCAAGCGCGCGGAGCGCGCGCGTCACCACGAAGGCGTGCCTGCGGCACGACGCGCTTGAGGGCACAATAAACCGCTGCGGATTACTTCAATCCGCAGCAAGCGCCATTTTGCGGCGGTTGAGGATGCCCATGACGTGGTCCTCCACCGCATTGCCGATCTGCACCGTGCCCTCGGGCGTGAAGACATGTCCCTCGCCCGGCTGCACCCGGTAGTCGAGCTTGATGCCCTTCTGCAGGTTCAGCTTGTCGACCAGCTTCCGCACGGAAGCCTCGGGCACCAACTCATCATCGGCGCCGTGGAACATCAACCCATTGCAGGGGCAGGGTGCCAGGAAGCCGAAATCATAATGGCTGGCGGGCGGGCTGATCGAGACGAAGCCGCCCATTTCCGGCCGGCGCATCAGCAGCTGCATGCCCACGAAGGAACCGAAGGAATAGCCGCCGACCCACAGCGAGGAGGCCGCCGGGTTCACCGCCTGGAGGAAGTCGAGGCCCGCCGCCGCGTCGGAGATCTCGCCGATGCCGCCATCATAGCGGCCCTGGCTTTTGCCGACGCCGCGGAAGTTGAAGCGCAGCGTAGAGAATCCCATCGCCTGGAAGCGTTGGTACAGGCAATGGACCACGCGATTGTTCATGGTGCCGCCATGCAGCGGGTGCGGGTGCAGGATTAGGGCGACGGGGGCATTCGGGCGCTTGGCGTGGTGGTAACGGCCTTCGAGACGGCCCTCGGGGCCGGCGAACATGACTTCGGGCATCGCGCTCATGCTTCCTATGGTTTTGGGCCTCTGGGCGTGGACCCGGTGGCCGGTTTGGGCAGGCCGCCCCACGGGACAAGCCGAAGGGCGGCGCGGGGGGATATCAGGTCTGCGCCGAGGCGCGAGAAGGTTGACTAATCCAGTCAGGAATTATATCGTCAGGGATGATTGCATTTGTAGACACTGCGCAGCGCGCTTCCGCGCCAGGGATCCGATCAGGCGAATTGTGGCTTGGGCGAGCGGCGGCGGCGCAAAACAAAGGTTTGCATCGTTCCTTTCGGCGGGGTGCCACAGGTGCGAGAAGACGAATATACGGAAGCGTCCCGCGATTTCATAATAAAATCATAGGCCATACACCCATGATGCATGGCAGCTTCCGGCTTTCCGCGGGGCTTGCCGTCGCCAGGTTGCAACCGCGGTGAGACTCTCCACGCGCGGTCGCTACGCGGTGATGGCGATGGTGGAACTCGCGACGCGGCTCCGTGCCAGCGAGGAAGCCCATGCGGCTGACCGCCCGGCTTCCCTGGCCGACATTGCCGCGGCGCAGATACTGTCCTTGGCGTATCTGGAGCAGATCTTCGCGCGGCTGCGACGCGCGGGGCTGGTTGCCTCCGCACGTGGTCCCGGCGGCGGCTATCGCCTGGCGCGGGAGACGGCAGCGATCAGCATTTCCGACATCGTCGACGCCGT
>JBKJNV010000281.1:0-4007 GCA_046593435.1 Roseomonas sp. | reverse complement strand
AGCCGCGTGTGATACACCCACTGATAGGCGCGCTGGGCCGAGACGCCGCGCAGTACCGCCTGCCATTGCAGGTAGTCCACCGCGCTGCCCTCCGCCTGGGGCTGTTTCTCCAACATGGTGTGGCGCACATCGAGCAGGCGCGCGGTGTTGTCGCCACGTTCGAGCATGGTGCCGAGATGGGTGAAGCGCCACGCCTCGTCGCGCAGCATGGTGTCGGCGGCGGCACCGTAGAACAGCAGGCTGCGCGCCTTCACCCAGTCCAGAAACGGTGCGAGCTCATCATTGGTGAGTGCGGCGGGTGCGCGCTGGCGCGCCTCGTTCCAGGTGTCGTTGATGGCCTCCCACATGTCCACGGTGAGTGCGGCTCGCACCTGGCGCGCATTGCGCCGCGCGGCCTCGATCGAAGGCAGCAGCCCCGAGGCATTGTCAGGATCGAGGATCATGTGATGCAGCACCGCGTCACGCGACGCGGCATCGTGCTTTTTGAAGAAGCCCTCATCGGCGCCGGTGGCGACCAGCAGGGAGCGCCATTCCTCATCGCGGTGGGTCAGGCCGGCCATGCGCGCGGCGACTTCGAGGCCGCGGGCGACATTGCCGGCGCGCTCCTTATAGCGACCCAGCCAGAACAGGCTGTCTGCGGTGCGGCTGAGCATGGCGTCAGCCCCCCTGCCGCTGGGATTGGGACTGCGATTGCGATCCACCCGATTGCGATTGGGACTGCGATTGGCCGCGGTCGGAGGGCCCCTCGCCCTCCAGCACCCAGGTGTCCTTGGTGCCGCCACCCTGGCTGGAATTGACCACCAGCGAGCCCTCGCGCAAGGCGACGCGCGTGAGGCCGCCAGGGACGATCCGCACCTGCTTGCCGGTCAGCACGAAGGGGCGCAGGTCGACATGGCGCGGCGCGATCCCTGCCTCGACCAGCGTGGGCACGGTGGACAGCGCGAGTGTGGGTTGGGCGATGTATTCCGCCGGCTTGGCCTTGATGCGGGCGGCGAATTCCTCGCGCTGCGCCTTGGTGGAGTGCGGGCCGACCAGCATCCCGTAGCCGCCCGAGCCATGGGTGAGCTTCACCACCAGCTCATGGAGGTGCTCCAGCACATAGGCGCGGTCGGCGTCGCGCTCGCAAAGATAGGTGGGCACGTTGGACAGCAGCGGTTCTTCGGAGAGGTAGAAGCGCACCATCTCGGGGACGTAGGGGTAGATGGCCTTATCGTCGGCGATGCCGGCACCTGGCGCATTGGCGAGTGCCACGTTGCCGGCGCGGTAGGCGCGCATCAGCCCCGCGACGCCGAGCATCGAATCCGGCAGGAAGGCCTCGGGGTCGAGGTATTCATCATCGATGCGGCGATAGATGACATCGACCCGCTGCGGGCCGTTGGTGGTGCGCATGAAAACGATGTCGTCGCGCACGAACAGGTCCGCACCTTCCACGGCCTCGACGCCCATCTCATCGGCGAGGAAGCAGTGTTCGTAATAGGCGGAGTTGTAGGCGCCAGGGGTGAGCAGGACGATGCGCGGCGTGCCCTGGCAGCGTTCGGGGGCGACGGATTTCAGCGTCTCGAGCAGTTCTTCGGGATAGTGGCCGACCGGGGCGACGCGGTGTGTCGCGAATAATTCGGGAAACAGGCGCATCATCGCCTCCCGATTTTCGAGCATGTAGGAAACACCCGACGGCGTGCGGCAATTGTCTTCCAGCACGAAGAATTCATCCGGGCTGGTGCGCACGACGTCGATGCCGGCGACATGGATGTAGACGCCGCCCGGTGGGACGAAGCCTTCCATGATCGGGCGGTAGGTTGCGTTGCCCAGGATCAGGCTCTCGGGGATCTTGCCGGCGCGGATGATGTCGCGCTTGCCGTAGACATCGCGGAGGAAAAGATTGAGCGCGCGGACGCGCTGCTCCAGCCCGCGTGCGAGGCGTTGCCACTCGCCCTGGCCGAGCACGCGGGGGATCAGGTCGAAGGGGATCAGCCGCTCGGGGTCGCCACCTTCGCCATAGACGGCGAAGGTGATGCCGATGCGGCGGAACAGCAGTTCCGCCTCGCGCCGCTTGAGCGCCAGCGCCTCAGGGTTGGTGCCGTCGAGCCATCGGGCGACGCCGGTGAAGCAGGCGCGCAGGCCATCCGGGCCATGCATCTCGTCGAAGGCTTCGGGCAGCGCGAAAGGCTCACTCGGCATAGAAGGTGCGGCTCCCCTGGGCGCTGATCCGGACGGCGCTTGCGCCATTGAGGTTGCAGGAAGCGGGCCAGGGTGCAAGCGCGATATGCGGCGGAGATCGCCCCAGGGCCGCGCCGATTGCCCAAGCCCAGTGCAGAGCGTTGCCCAGTGATGCGGCGGATGGGGTTTTGCGGTGCTCCATCCCCGCCTATCCTCTCGCCAATGAGGAGATTTCGCGCATGACGGCGACCACGGCGGCGGATGTTCTGGCGACCGCCTTCCAGCAGGCGGGGGTCCGCTGGATTTTCGGCGTGCCGGGGGGTGGATCGAGCCTGGACCTGATCGCGGCGGCGAAGCGGCAGGGAATCGGCTTCGTGCTGGCGCGGCATGAATTTTCGGCCGGCGTGATGGCCTCGGTCACGGCGGAGCTGTCAGGCAAGCCCGGTGTCGCGCTGTGCACGCGAGGCCCCGGTGTGGGCAACATGGCCAATGCGATGGCCAACGCCGCGCTGGAACGCTCGGCGCTGGTGCTGGTCGCCGATGGCTTCGCGCCCGCCGAGCGCGGCTTCGCGACGCACCAGTATTTCGACCACGCGGCGATGATGGCGCCCGTGGTCAAGGCGGCCTTCGATGTGGGGCGGGACGGCGCGGGGGAATCGGTGCAGGGTGCGATCGACGCGGTGATGGCCGCACCGCGCGGCGCCGCACTCATGCAGCTTTCCGCCGAAGCGGCGCGCGCGCCGGCCACGCCGCCCACGCGCGCCACGGCCAAGGTGGCACCCCTTCCGGACCTTGCCGCCGCGCGTGCCCTGATCGCAGCGGCCAAGCGCCCGGTCGCGATCCTGGGGCTGGAATTGCTGGACCCTGCCGCCGCCGCCGGCGCGCGCGCGCTGGTCGCCGCGCTGGGCTGCCCGGCGCTCGTCACCTACAAGGCCAAGGGCTGCATCGCGGATAACGATCCACGTTTTGCCGGCGTCTTCACCGGCGGTGCGGCCGAAGGCCCGGTGCTGGACCAGGCCGACCTGATCCTGCTGCTCGGCGCCGACCCGGTGGAGTTCATCCCCCGCGCGTGGCGCTGGTCCGCCCCCGTGCTCGATTGCGGCACCGCACCGCGCCCGCTGGCCTACAGCGTGCCGGAGGTGGCGTGCTACGGCGATCTCGGCGGCATCCTCGCGGGCCTCGCGCGTGATGCTGCGCCTTGCGATTGGAACCAGGGCGAGATCGCGCCGCTGCGGGCGGCCTGGCGCGCAGTGCTTGCGAATGGCGGCGGTGGCGGTGGCGTCGGGCCGCAGCTGGTGGTGGAAATCGCCCAGGCCGCTTGCCGCCGCAACGGGGCGGACCCGCGCGTGGCCGTGGATGCCGGGGCGCATATGTTTCCCCTCACCAGCTTCTGGCAGGCCGAGCGGCCGGGCGACCTGCTGATCTCGAACGGTCTCGCCACCATGGGCTTCGCGCTGCCGGCGGCGATTGCGGCCGCCCTGCATGACCCGGCGCGGGGTGCCATTGCCTGCATTGGCGATGGCGGGCTGCTGATGCAGCTGGGCGAGCTGGCCACCGCCGCCGCGCTTGGGGTGAAGCTGGTGGTGCTGGTGTTCAACGATGCCGGGCTGAGCCTGATCGACATCAAGAAGGGCGCGCGCGACCTGCCCGATGGCGCGCTCGACTGGCCGCGGGTGGATTTCTCCGCGGCTGCGCGGGCCATGGGCGTGCCGGGTTTCCGCGCGGATACGGAAGCGGCACTCGCTGACGCGCTGGATGCGGCGCTGGCACTCACCGGGCCATCGCTGATCGACGTGGCGGTGGACCCTTCCGGCTACCCGGCGCAGATCAAGGCCTTGCGCGGATAGCGC
>JBKJNV010000152.1:0-5064 GCA_046593435.1 Roseomonas sp. | reverse complement strand
CCGGCTTTGTGCCGATGCACTGCCGGCTGCTCCGCCCCCTGGGCTGTGGATGTGCCCGACCCGTGGCGCGTCGCGCTCAGGGGTCGATCCTAGGGTGAGACCAAGCCGTGAAGACAGCCCTGCAATGTCAGCTTGGCCACGCTCCGCAAGCCCGGAGTTCCGCCTCGAAGGCAAACACGGCGCCTCGAAGCCGCATGAGCAGCTCCGCGACCTCGTCTTGGGTCACGGTCAAGGGCGGGGACACCATCAGCCATTCCCCCCACCGACCTCCGCCCGTCCGGCGCGCATAGATCGCCAAGCCATGATCCAGCGCGATTGTCTGGAAGCGAGCAACGGCGTTCAGCGCCGCCGGCAGCATGCGCCCGGACTCCCTGTCGGCAACCAGTTCAACGGCGAGCAGGAGGCCGCGTCCACGGACGTCACCGATAATGGCGGACTCATTCGCCAGTTGTAGCAAACCGTCACGCAGCTGGGCGCCCATGCGCGTGGCATTGCCGATCAGGTCGCCGCTGATGATTTCGTCCAGCACCGCAAGGCCGACGGCGCAGGAGAGCGGATTGGCGAAATAGGTGAAGGTATGCGCAAAGCCGCCAGCCTCTGCGACGGTCTCCACCATCTTCGCCGGCGCCATGACCACCCCCATGGGCGTGTATCCGGCAGTGATGCCCTTCGCGAGCACCACCAGATCCGGCCGCGCACCAGCCCAGTGATCCGAGGCAAGGAACCGGCCTGTCCGGCCAGCACCGCACATCACTTCATCATGCACGAGTGCGATGCCATGGCGCGTGCAGATCTCGCGCACGGCAACATGGTAAAGGTCGTGCGGAACATTGGCACCCGAGGATGTGCCCCCGACCGGCTCCACCACGAAGGCCAGGACGGTCTCCGGTCCTTCGCGGCGGATCGTATTCTCCAAGGCGGCGGCACATTGGCGCGCCCAGCTTTCCTGCGTATGATTTTCCCCGATGCGGTAGGTGAGCGGCGCGGGGATATGCAGATGTGGCGCCAGCAGCGGCGCGAAGATCTCGCGCGCCACGGGATCGCCGGAGATCGCCAGGGCGCCCAGCGTGTTGCCATGATAGCTCGGCTCGAGCGCGATCACCTTCCACCGCTCCTTCTGCCCTATCGCCACAGCGTGTTGGCGGAGGAACTTGATCGCCGTCTCGATCGCCTCGGACCCGCCAGAGACGAGGAACGCGCGATCAAGGCCAGGGCCGCACAACTCGGCCAGACGCGCGCCGAGCTGCGCATTGGCATCGGTCTCGAACTGCGTCGGGAAGGCGAAGGCGAGGTCCCGCGCCTGGCGGGCCATGGCATCGAGGATGCGCGCATTGCCGTGGCCAAGGTTGCACGCGACCGGCCCCGACGAAGCGTCGATGTAGCGCCGCCCGTCGCTGTCGATGAACCAGATGCCTTCGGCACGAACGAGACGTGGCCGTGTCGCGGGGGCGAAGAAGGTTTGCACCAGGCCGTTCTGCATCCCTCGCCTTTCGTGTGTTGCCCGTGAACAAGCGCGGTTGAGAATGGAATGGCGCAAGGGGCTTGGCAACACGCGGAACACGACGCCAAATAACCCGTGGACATTGCCGGAACGCCAGGGGAGATGACCAAGCCAAGAAAATCGCGGCTGTCGCGTTTTGCCGTCAGCGCTTACGCCGCGCCACCTGATTGCCGCACGGAAAGCTTTTGCAGCATGCTGGCGGACCGAGGCTTCGGCGGCATCGGACTCACGGCACGCGATGTCGCGGCGACCTCGCCCACGGCACTCCGACAGCTCCTGGCGGCGCATGGCCTTGTAGCGACCTCCCTCAATAGCGCAGGCTACTTCCTGCACGCGGAGCCAGCTGCGGCACGCGCCCAGGCTGCCCTCGACGACCGCCTTTTCGCCGCGGCCGCGGCGCTTGATGCGCCGGTCAACCTGATCCCCGGCGGCCTGCTCCACGCCCCGTCCGGCACCAGCTTGGTGGATGCGCGCGCATTGGCCGCCGAAGGCATCGCACGCCTCGCGGAACGCGCCCGGCGCGAAGGGGTCCGGCTTTCGCTCGAACCTTTCCATCCCATGGCGATCGGCCTGCGCGGCTGCATCAACCAGATCTCCGCCGCCATAGCCGCCATCGCGCCATTCCCATGGCTGGGGCTGACCTTGGACCTGCACCATTCGTGGTGGGATGCAGACCTCGAGACGCTGCTGCGGGAGCAGGCTCTCCGCATCATGGTGATACAGATCTGCGGCATCGAGCTGCCCGCCGATGGCAGCGCGCCACGGCGTGCTGAACTCGGTGCTGCCGGAATGCAGGAAGTGCGCCGCATCCTGCGTCTCGCTCATCAAGTCGGCTACACGCGCGGGATCGAGTACGAGGTGTTCCACGAACAACTAGGCGCCCCCAACGTCGAGGCTCTGCTTGACCGCGCGGCCGCTAACCTGCTGGAGCTGATGGAGCCGACATGACGAAAAAGCCCGAACGCATCCTGGTGACCGGGTCGAGCGGCTTCCTCGGCGCCGCGGTTGCCGCGCGGCTGACATCCGCCGGGCACGAGGTTCTTGGCTTCGATCCTGCCTCGCCTTCGCCCGGAACTCGCCACCGACATCGCGGGGAGGATCTTTCCGACGCCGTCGAGCTGCTGGCGCAGCTGCGCGAGTTCCAGCCGGAGATTGTCGTCCACGCCGGCGGCGTGTCGGGCCCGATGGTGCTGGCCGACCAACCGGGACGCATCATGGCGATCAACGTGGGGGGAAGCTTGAATCTGCTCGAAGCCAGCATGGCCGCGGGCGTGCGACGCTTCGTCTTCTGTTCTTCGATTTCCGCGGTGGGCGAATTCGCCCAAGGCAGCTTGCCGGACGATGCGCCCATGCGCCCGAACACAACCTACGGGGCATCGAAGGCTGCCGTGGACCAAGTGCTTGGCGGCTTGCACCGGCGCTGCGCGATGCAGATCGTCTCCCTGCGCTTCACCACGATCTACGGACCAGGACGGCTCACCGCGATCGCGCTGGGTGACATCGTCGCCGCAGCCGTTTCCGGCACGCCGCTGCGGGTGCCGCGCGTGCAGCCATCGCCTTATATCTTCATCGACGACGCGGCGGCAGCGACCATCGCCGCAAGCTTCGCGGAAGATCCGCTGCCGCAGCTGTTCTACAACATCGCCCATCCGGAACTCGTCTCGCTGGCGGATGTCGCATTGGCGCTCGCGGCCGAAGGCTTCCCTGTCGACCTCATCGAGGACGAGACCCTTCCCCGCGTCGCGCGCGGAGCCTTGGCTGTGGAGGCTGCGGCACGGGATTTCGGCTTCCGTGCAAGGGTTGCTCATCGCGCGGGCATCGCGCGCATGCTGGCGGCGCTGCGGCCATCGAAGGCGTGACGCATCGTCTTGTGCAATGGGCCCGTCGTGATAGCCTCCGGTCCTTCTCGACTGGAAGGCAGAGCGTGACCGCTCAACACCGCTCGCTGGAGGGATCCGCGTCATGACCTCGGCGCGACAAGACCGCCGATTCGACAGGCGCGCCCTTCTCGTGCTGCCGGGGCTATTCTGGCTGTTGGCGTTTGCCGTCGCGCCGCTTCTGCTTCTTGGCGTGATGTCCTTCTGGACGTCGACGATTTTCGGGCTGACGCGGGACGTCACCCTCGACAACTACCGCGTGCTGACCGAAGACGCCGTCTACGCGCGCGTGCTGCTGCAGACGATGCGGATCGCGCTGACCGTCACGGCGATCTCCTTGCTGGTTTCCTATCCCATCGCCTTCTTCCTCGCGTCGCTGCGCGGGATCCGGAAATCCGTGCTGCTGCTGCTGCTGTTCCTGCCCTTCTGGACCAGCTACGTCGTGCGCACCTTCGTCTGGTTGCCGATGCTCGGGCGCAATGGGCTGGTGAACAGCGTCCTGATGCAGCTCGGCGTCACGGATGCACCGCTGGATTGGCTTCTCTACAATGAGGGCTCGACGCATATCGGGCTCGTTTACGTCTACACGCTGTTCATGACGCTGCCGATCTACCTGTCGCTCGACCGCATGGATCCGCGCTTGGCCGAGGCCGCGAGCGACCTGGGCGCCGGGCCACTGCGCGCCTTCCTGCGCGTCACCCTGCCGCTGTCGCTGCCGGGCGTGTTTTCCGGGTGCATCATGGTCTTCCTGCTGGCCTGCGGTGCCTATGTCACGCCGCAGTTGCTGGGCGGGACAAGCGGCCTGATGTTCGGCAACGTGATTGCCGCGCAGTTCACCCACACCAACAACTGGGCGCTCGGAGCTGCGCTGTCGATGGTGCTGATTGGGGTCGTGTTCATCTGTCTTGCCCTGTTCGGTCGCGGCGTGCGGCTCGACGACGTCTTCCTGAAGGGCTGAGCGGCATGCGCGGCGCAGGCATCAGACGTGCGGCCTTGATCGCTTATGCAGCAGTCTTCTACGCTTTCCTCTATCTGCCGATCTTGCTGCTGGTCATTCTGTCGGTCAACGACAGCCAACTCATCGGTCTGCCCTTTTTGGGCTTCACCTGGCGTTGGTTCGCGGAGGTCTGGGCGACGCCCGCCCTCATGAGCGCAATTCTCAACAGCGTCATGCTGGGCGCGGCGAGCGCCTCCATCGCGACCGTTCTGGCGTTGCTGCTGGCCATGGGATTTCGCGCGGAGTTTCCCGGCAAGTCGCTCCTGATGAAGGCGCTGCTGTTGCCCATCCTGATCCCCGGGATCGTTGGCGGCATCATCTACCTGACATTCTTCGGCGTGGTCGGCGTGCCCGTCGGGCTCTGGCCAGCGGCACTGATTGCCCACGTCACCTGGGTGCTGCCCTTCGCATTCCTCACGATCTTCCCGCGACTGCACGGCTTTGATCGCAGCATCGAGGAAGCGGCCATGGATCTGGGGGCAACGCCGTGGGGGGTGTTTCGCCTGGTGATCCTTCCGCTGATCCGTCCAGGGCTGATTGCGACGGCGATGTTCGCCTTCACCCTCTCCTTCGATGAATTCATCCGCACGCTCTTTGTCGTGGGCAATGACCGCACCGTGCCGGTCCAGCTGTGGACCCTGCTCTCCGAGCAGATGGCCCCGGTGCTCCCCGCCGTCGGGGTGGTCGTG
>JBKJNV010000625.1:0-3003 GCA_046593435.1 Roseomonas sp. | reverse complement strand
ACGCTCGCCATCGGGGTCTATGGCGGGCGCTTCCCCGTGCGGCCCATGCTGCTGGGCAGTGCAGCACTCATGGCGGCCACCGGGATCGGCTACGCGACCGCCGAAAGCTTCGCCCTGATCGCGCTTGTCGCCCTGCTCGGCACCATCAACCCCACGGCGGGGGGTGCGAGCCTGTTCATGCCGCTGGAACATGCCGTGCTGGCGCAGACGCCGCCGGCGCAGCGGACGCATGTCTTTGCGCTGTATTCGCTGGTGGGTGCGCTGGCCGCCGCGCTGGGCGCGCTCGCCGCCGGCCTGCCAGGCTGGCTGGGGATCGGGCTTGGCAGCGCCTTCCTGGCCTATGCGGCGCTGGGCTGCGGGGCGGGCCTCGCCTATGCCGGGCTTCCGCGCGTGGCGATGGGCGAGGTGGCGCATGGCCGGCTCGGTCCTTCGCGCGGGGTGGTGCTGCGTCTGGCCGCGCTGTTCAGCCTCGACAGCTTTGCCGGCGGGTTCGCGGTGCAGGCGCTGCTGGCGTTGTTCCTGTTCCGCAAATTCGACCTCTCGGTCGCCGAGGCGGGGGCGTTCTTCTTCGCCTCCGGCCTGCTCGCCGCGGCGTCCATGCCGGTGGCGGCCTGGCTGGGGCGCCGCGTGGGCCTGGTGAACACCATGGTCTGGACGCATGCGCCGGCGAGCCTGTGCCTCGCCATCGCGGTGTTCTGCGATGATCTGTGGCTGGCCCTGGCCTTCCTGCTGGTCCGTGCGCTGCTCTCCTCGATGGATATCCCGGCGCGCTCCTCCTACGTGATGTCCGTGGTCACGCCCGCCGAGCGCGTGGCGGCCGCGAGCTTCACCGCCGTGCCGCGCAGCCTGGCCGCGGCGGGAGGCCCGGCGATCGCGGGGTGGATGATGGCGCAGGGCTGGGACGCGGCCCCCTTTGTGGCCTGCGCTGTGCTGAAGCTCGTCTACGACGCGCTGTTGCTCGCGATGTTCGCGAAGGTGCGCGAGGCGGGGTAGGGCGCGAGGCTCGCCAGGGCCGAAGGCGGCCGGTGAGCAGGTCGTGACGAAGCATCGCCCGGGTCTGCCTCGCGGAGCAACGGCATGCGCGACAAAGGCCTGGCCCTCGCCGCCGCGCCGGTCAGCCGGGCGGCGCGAGCAGTGCCGGCAATTCCGCAAGGCTGCGGATCTCGAAATCCGGCGCGCCCGGCAGTCTTTCGCGGCGCTGGCCGTAGCGATTGCACCACACCACGCGCATCCCGAAGGCCGAGGCCGCATGCGCATCCCAGGCATTGGAGGATTGGAAGGCAATCGCGTCGGCGGCGACGCCGAGACGATCGAGCGCACGCTGATAGACGCGCCCATCCGGCTTGAAGCTGCCGACTTCCTCCACCGAGATCACCGCGTCGAAGGCCCCGGCCAGTCCGGCGCCCTCCACCGCGCTTGCGAGCATATCGGGCGAGCCGTTCGACAGGATGGCCGTGGCAAAGCCGGCGTCGCGCAGCGTGCGGAGCACTCCTGGAACTTCCTCGAAGGTCCCGAGCGTGCGGTACAGATCCATCAATCGGTCGCGCAGAGGCCCGTCCGCCGGCAGGCCGAGTGTCTCCAGCGCGAAGTCCAGCGCATCGCCGGTCACCTGCCAGAACGGCACGTAGCGGCCCTGCAAGCCGCGCAGCCAGGAATATTGCAGCTGCTTGTCGCGCCACAGCGCGGTCAGGGGACCCGCCTTGTCCCCCAGCATGGCGGCACAGCCGGCCGCCGCCGAGGCGAAGTCGAACAGCGTGCCGTAGGCGTCGAAGACGCACGCGCGGATGCCGGTGAGCATGGCGCGATCAGCCCAGGGTGCCGCGGATCGGGTAGTTCAACTCCTGGATGCGCTTCGC
Source organism: Roseomonas sp. (assembly GCA_046593435.1). Classification (GTDB taxonomy): domain Bacteria; phylum Pseudomonadota; class Alphaproteobacteria; order Acetobacterales; family Acetobacteraceae; genus Plastoroseomonas. The sequence goes on along the minus strand of JBKJNV010000625.1, from coordinate 1,147 downwards.
CCCGCGGGCGATGTCGGCCAGGTCAGGCCGCGCGAAGGGCGCGTTGGAGATGTCGATCAACTGCACCTGGCCGGCCGGGTTGATCAGGAACAGGCCAGGCTCGGCGAAGGGCCGGTCGGTTTCCTGCGGCGAGCGCGGGCTGGAGACATACAGCCCCAGCGCCTGCATCTGCGCGACGCTCAGCCCGAAGCCGAGCGGGAAGCGCCAGCCAAACTCGGCATGATCGGCCGCGGCCTTCTCCTCCGGATCGGCGGAGACCGCCATCACCGCGACGCCGGCCGCGGCAAACTCCTCCACCAGTCGGTCGAGCGTGCCGAGATAGGGCTTGCACAGCGGGCAATGCTTGCCGCGATAAACCACCAGCAGGCGCCAGCCTTCCATCGCGGCGGGAGCGATCTCGCCGCCGCCGAGGCGCGGCACGGTGATGGCGGGAAACGCGGCACCGGCGGCGAGTTTCATGGCATGGGTCAATGCTCGAAAGCTCCAGCATCATTGTTGGCTTCAGACGGATGGCCTGCACGTCAGCATGTGGGCAGCTTTGGTGCCAGGGAGTCCAGCAGCGCCAGCGCCCCATAGCAGGACAGGCCCGGCCCAGACGGCGCCGTGGTGGGGAAAGGGGCTCGGAGCGCGATCCGCTGCGACGCCTGATGGGGCGTCCATTTCTTTATACACGCGGTGCTTCAGCGGCATTCGCTCAACAAACGCGCGGAGACAAGGCGCCTGCATCGGATCAGAGCTGCCAACGGCCGGAGGCGGTAACCTTTCGAAGATTTCACTATTGCGTGACTCACAGACTCCGGGCACATGGCTGGCCTGCCGTGAGAGCATATCTCGACGGCGAGCGGGAAAAGGAATTCTCAATGAAGTTGTCCGCCATCGTCGCAGCCGCGGCAGCCTTCATGGTCTTCGGGCCGGTCGAAGCGCTCGCCGGTCGTGACCTCGACCAGATCCGCCAGCGCGGCACGCTGCGTTGCGGCGTCCAGGGCCCATCCAACCCCGGCTTCGGCGTTCCCGACAGCCAGGGACGCTGGCAGGGCTTCAATGTTGAGGTCTGCCGCGCCGTCGCGATCACGATCTTCAACGACCCGACCAAGGTCGAATTCGTCCCCGTCACCACGCAGAGCCGCTTCCCGGCCCTCGCCGCGGG
>JBKJNV010000408.1:0-4475 GCA_046593435.1 Roseomonas sp. | reverse complement strand
AGGAGGCCGCGCGCCATGCAAGAAACTGAAACCACCATCGATGCGCGCCGGCAGATGGAAATCTGCAATGCCTGCGGCTACTGCGGGGGCTATTGCGCGGTCTTCCCCGCGATGGCGATGCGGCGCGACTTCACCGCCGGCGATCTCACGCACCTGGCCAACCTCTGCCATGGCTGCAAGGGCTGCTACCATTCCTGTCAATACGCCCCGCCGCACCAGTTCAACATCAACGTCCCCGAGACCTTCGCCACGCTGCGGCTGGAATCCTACGCGCAATACGCCTGGCCGCCGGCGATGGGCCGCGTCTTCGAACGCAACGGCACCTGGCTGTCGCTCGCCGCGGCATTGGGCATCGCGCTGCTGCTGATCGGCATGATGGCCTTCGGCGACCCGGCCATCCTCTACACCGCGCAGACCGGCCCCGGCGCCTTCTTCCGCGTCATCCCGATGTGGCTGATGACCGGCATCGCTTCTGCCGCCTTCCTCTACGCCATCTTCGCGACCGCCATGGGCGCGCTGCGCTATTGGCGCGGCACGGGCAGCGCGGGGCCGATCGCCCCGGCCCCCGTCATCGATGCGGGTGTGGACATCCTGACGCTGCGCAACCTCGGCGGCGGCGGGCATGGCTGCAATGATGTCGATGACCGCTTCACCATGCAGAAGCGCTGGCTGCACCACGCGATGTTTTACGGCTTCATGCTGTGCTTCGCGGCCACCACCAGCGGCGCGATCTACCACCATCTGCTTGGCCTGCGCTCGCCGCACCCCTTCTTCTCGCTGCCTGTGCAGCTGGGCACCTGGGGCGGGGTGCTGCTGTGCATCGGCACCGCGGGGCTGATCCGCCTCAAGATCATCACCGACCCCGTCCCCGTGGCGAAGCAGGCATTGGGTGGCGAATACGCGATGCTCAGCCTGCTGTTCCTGGTGGGTTCCACCGGCCTGCTGCTGCTCGCCATCCGGCACACCGGTGCGATGGGCGTGATGCTCGCGATCCATCTGGGCCTGGTGCTCGCGCTGTTCCTCGCGCTGCCTTATTCGAAGATGGTGCATGGCGTGTATCGCGGCCTCGCGCTGTTGCGCCACGCGCAGGAAAAGCGCGCAGCGAAGGGCACCGCGGCGTGACCCCCCTGCCGCTGCCGGCCGGCATCCGCACCCGGTTCATCGATGGCATCAATGGGTTGCGCGTGCATGTGCTGGAGGCCGGGCAGGCGGGCAATCCCGCGCTGCTGCTGCTGCACGGCTTCCCTGAGCTCGCCTATTCCTGGCGCAAGGTGATCCCCCGGCTTGCGGCCGCCGGCTACCACGTCATCGCCCCCGACCAGCGCGGCTATGGCCGCACCACGGGCTGGAGCGACGCCTATGATGGCGACCTCACGCCCTTCCGCGTCTTCAACCTGGTGCGCGACGCGATCGGCGTGCTCGCCGCCTGCGGTGTCGCGAAGGTGGAGGCGGTGGTGGGCCATGATTTCGGCTCACCCGTCGCCGCCTGGTGCGCGATGCTGCGGCCCGACATCTTCACCCGCGTCGCGCTGATGAGTTCGCCCTTCCCCGGCGCGCCCGCGCTGCCCCGCCACGGTGCGGCGCCCGCGCCCGATATCCATGCCGCGCTCGCCGCGCTGCCGCGCCCGCGCAAGCACTACCAGTGGTATTATTCCGAACGCCGCGCCAATGCCGACATGCTGGAGGCCCCGGGCGGCCTGCACGCCTTCCTGCGCGCCTACTACCACCACAAAAGTGCGGACTGGCCCGGCAACACCCCCCAGCCGCTGGCCGGATGGAACGACGAGTCGCTCGCGGCGATGCCGACCTACTACATCATGGATGCGGCCCACTCGATGCCCGAGGCCGTCGCCGAGGCGATGCCCGCCACCGATTCCCCCTGGCTCACCGATGCGGAACTCGCGGTCTATGCCGGCGAATACGCGCGCACCGGCTTCCAGGGCGGGCTGCAATGGTATCGCACCCGCACCTCCGGCCTGTACCAGGCCGAGCAGGAAATCTTCGCTGAGCTGACCATCGACATCCCCGCCATCTTCTTCTCGGGCGCCGCCGATTGGGGCGTGCAGCAGGTGCCCGGCGCACTCGCCAAAATGCGTACCACCTGCCCGCGCATGGGCGAGATCGCGCTGATCCCCGGCGCCGGCCATTGGGTGCAGCAGGAACAGCCCGAGGCGACGGTCGCGATGCTGCTGAATTTCCTGGCGGCAGGCTGACCGCCATGCCGATCACCATGCTCATCACCGGCCCGACGCTCTCCGCCGATGCCCGTGCCGAGGCCGAGGCGCGCGGCGTCCGCCTGATCGCGATCAAGCCCTACACCCCCTCGGCCGAGGCCGCCGCCATCGCCGCCGCCGAGCAGGTGGACGCGATCATCGTCCGCCAATGCCAGATCACCGAGGAGGTCATCACCGCCTCCCCCCGCCTGCGCGTGCTGGTGCGCCACGGGGTAGGGTACGAAAATATCGACCTCATCGCCGCCGCGAAGCACGACATCCCCGTCTACATCGCCCGCGGTGCGAACAGCCAGTCGGTCGCGGAACTCGCCCTGGCGCTGATGTTCGCGGCCGCCCGCGCCATCCCCTGGCTCGATGGCCGGATGCGCGCCGGGCACTGGGACAAGCCGCACCATAGCGGGGTGGAGCTGCAGGGCCGCAGCCTCGGCATCGTGGGCCTGGGCGACATCGCGCGCGCGCTGATCACGATGGTCGCGCCGCTGCGCATGCCGGTGCTGATCCTCGACCCGAACAAGCCCGCCGATGCCCCGATGCCGCCCGGGTCCACCCGCGTGCCCAACCTGGCCGCGCTGCTCGCCGGCAGCGACGTGGTGAGCCTGCATTGCCCGCTGACACCCACCACCCGGCACATGATGAACGCCACCACCCTGGCCGCCATGCGCCCGGGATCCTTCCTCATCAACACCGCGCGCGGCGGGCTGGTCGATGAACACGCGCTCGCGGTCGCGCTGCGCGACGGTCCCCTGGCGGGCGCGGCGCTCGACACCTTCGAGCAGGAACCACCGGCTGCCGACAGCCCGCTCTGGGGCCTGCCGAACCTGGTCGCCACCCCTCACACCGGGGCCAGCACGCGCGCCGCCATCGACCGCGTCGGCCTGATCGTGCTGCGCACCGCGCTCGACGTCATCGAGGGCCGCACACCCGACCCCCGCGCGCGAATCGGGGCCAGCTGACCTTCGGCCCGCACCGCGGGCCGCGAGCCCGAATGGGCAAACCCCGGCAGTCCGGCGAGCCCAGCGGCCGCGACCGGCGCCTGAAGTCACCAAACAGCCCTAACGCGCGTTCTGCATCTCCACACCCGCCGCCCGCGCCGCCTCGCCCCATTTCGTGAGCTCCGCCTGCACGAAGGCGCGCAATGCATCCGGCGTCGAGGTCACGATATCCGCGCCCAGCGTGCGATGGCGGTCCACCACCACCGGGTTTGCCATCGCGGCCACGCAATCCGCATGCAGCTTCGCCAGCAGCGGTGCCGGCAGCCCCGCGGGCGCGATCACCATGCCCCAGGTCGAGGCCTCGAAGCCCGGCAGCAGCGCCTCGCCCAGCGTCGGCACATTCGGCAACTGCGCCGAACGCTGCGCCCCCGTGGTCGCAATGGCCTTCAGCGCGCCTGAGCGGATGTGCCCGATCGCGGCAGGCACCGTGTCGAACATGATGTTCACCCGCCCCGAGATCAGGTCCGGATGCGCCTGGCTCGAACCGCGGTAGGGCACGTATTCCAGCCGCGTGTTCGTGCGCTGCGCGAACAGCACCGGTGCCAGGCGCACCACGCCCCCCGTGCCCGCAAAGGTGACGCCCGGATTGGCGCGCGCATAGGCCACCAGCTCCTCGGGCGTGTTCGGCGCGAAGGAGGCCGGCGCACACAGCACCAGCGGCGTCGAAGTGGTCTGCGTGATGAAGGAAAAATCGCGGATGCTATCGAAAGGCAGCCGGTAGAAGGCCGCATTCACCGGATGCGCGACCGACACGAGGCCCAGCGTATGGCCGTCAGGCGCGGCTTTCGCGACAACATCGGTGCCGATCACGCCATCGGCGCCGGCGCGGTTTTCGACCGGCACCGGCTGGCCCCAGGCGGCGGCCAGCGGCTCGGACATCAGCCGCGCGGTGATGTCGGAGACACCGCCCGGTGTGTAGGGGACGATCATGCGCACCGGGCGCTGCGGGAAGGCCGGCTGCGCGACGGCACGAACGGCGCCAAGCAGGAAGGGCGCAGACAGCGCTGCGCGGCGGGAAATGGACATGGTGGCTCTCTCCCAAGAGAAGGGCGGGGAAAGGAATTTCCCCGCACCCCTTTCTTTTATTTTTGTCGATTGGTGCTGGGCCCGAGGGTCAGCGCCGATCGCTGGAGTGAGCATGGTGCCGAGAGGTCAGAGGGGTCAATCCGGCAGGCAGGCCGCGCGCAGAAGCGCAAAAGCGCGGGCGCGGTGGCTGTCCGCGTGCTTCGCCTCAGGCGCCATCTCCCCG